>JALWGO010000238.1 GCA_027038805.1 Thermoprotei archaeon | reverse complement strand
TATCTAGCCGATTATGCGGGTTTGGGAAGGATACCAGCTTTTAAAGTAGAAGCTGCTTGTGGGAGTGGTGGAGCAGCATTCTATACAGCTTATGCTCTAGTAGCCTCGGGGCTCGCTGATATAGTGATGGCGGCTGGTGTAGAGAAGTTAAGTGATGCCCGTAGTAGTGGTACAACATCGGCTCTCGCAAAGGCGGCTGAAGCCGACTATGAGGCCTTCTATGGTGCGAGTTTTACTAGTATAAACGCGTTGATAATGCACTACTATATGCACAAGTACAATATAGACTATGAATACCTAGCTGAGTGGCCAGTAGCAATGCATGAATATGCTTCCCAAAACCCCTATGCTCACCTAAGATTCAAGGTAACTAAAGAAAAAGTATTGAGTTCACGTATAATAGCCTACCCGTTAAGGCTACTAGATGCGAGCCCTATAAGTGATGGTGCAGCAGCAGTAATTCTTGCCTCAGAAGATGTTGCACGAAAGATAACAGATACTCCGGTAAAAGTAGCAGGGGTAGGCATGTCTACCGATCACATCTATGTAGCGGCAAGAGAAAAGCTTGATAAACTAGTAGCAACGATTAAGGCTGGCGAGCAGGCCTTTAAGATGGCTAAAATGGAGCCCAAAGACATGGATGTACTCGAACTACACGATGCATTCAGCATCCTAGGACTCATAAGTCTCGAAGACCTAGGATTCGCTGAGAAAGGTAAAGCGGCAAAACTCTTCAGTAATGGGGCATTCCACTTAGGTGATAAGCCAACGGTTAATCCGAGCGGAGGGCTAAAGGCACGAGGCCACCCCGTAGGTGCGACTGGCATATATCAGGTAATGGAGGTAGCGATGCAGTTGAGAGGAGATTTTCCAGGAGTTAAAGTGGATAATGCTGAGAGAGGATTAGCTCAAAGTATCGGGGGGGCTGGTACGACTATAACCGTAACAATTCTTTCAAGGTGATCTCCATGGCTTATCCCGCACGTATTTGGAGAGAAAGACATCCAAGATATAGGCTAATAGGTGTTAGATGTAAGAAGTGTGGCACAATATACTATCCGCCCCGTCCAGTATGTGAGAAATGTAAGTCTAGGGAACTAGAGGAAATAGAACTGCCAAAGCGCGGCAAGGTTATCTCATATACGATACTACATAACCCGCCTGCTGGTTATAGAGACCAAGCGCCCCTAGTCTTCGCTATAGTTGAGCTAGAAAACGGTGTAAGAGTATTTGCGCCTCTAACAGACGTGGATCCTCATAGCGTAGAAATAGGAATGGATGTTGAAGCAGTTCTGAGAAGAATACACCGCGGAGAAGAATATGGTGTGATACCGTATGCGTTGAAGTTTAGGCCTTTAATTCGATGACTGTGTCTCCCAACTCAATAATTCTTTTACATCATCCTCTGTTATCAGAGCCTGCATTCTAAGTTCTTCTAGTCTTTCCCTAAGTTTTCCCAGATTATAGGCTGTGACTATTATTACTGGTCGTTCTCCCTCCTCGCTTGTTATCTCGTAGACTACATGGTCTACCAAGTAGAACTCTATGAACGATCCAGAGGGGGTCATAGCCATATAGGTCTTAGTCTTAATCTTAGCTACTTGTTCCCTAACAATGCATGCAGGGCACCCCTCTACTGTAACAAAGTCTTCTTCTAAGCTGGTTAAACGCTTTATCTCGTCTGCTGCATCGTTGAGGTTGTAGTCTTTGCATACATAGTAGCATTCATCAGAGGCTAATTCTTCAATTACTTCGTTATTTATCTCCAACTTGGACACATGTTACACCCCTGCACCATGTTTAAGACCCCGTATTCAAACCTATATATCCATAGTACTAGGTGTACGGGACAATGTATCAGGTACCCAGAGAGGTATTAGAGATAGCGGAAGATATAAAGACTATGAAAATACGTGGAGCAGGTAAAATAGCTAGAAGTGTTGCGGAAGCTCTACGAATAGCAGCAGAACGCTACCATGGTAGTAGAGAGGAGTTCAAAGAGTATATGGAGCATGTAGCGAAAATATTACTTAATACTAGACCAACAGCTGTTAGTCTCCCAAATGCTGTAATGTTCGTGATGAGTAGACTACGTAACAGCACTGGTAGTTTAGAAGAGCTTAGAAGAATAGTTATAGAATCAGCAAACGAGTTCATCGAAAAAAGCCTCGAGGCCGTGAAGAAGATAGCAGAATACGGTGCAAGAATGATAAGTGATGGAGATATCATTGTAACGCACTGCCACAGCTCCGTGGCAGTATCAGTGATAGTGGAAGCACATCGTCAGGGCAAGAAGATAAAAGTATTCTCTGATGAAACAAGACCCAAGTTTCAAGGCCGGATAACAAGCACACAATTAGCTGAAGCAGGAGTCGATGTAACAATTGTACCGGATTCAGCTATGAGACTTATCATAAAAAGAGCTGACAAGGTAATAGTAGGTGCTGATGCAATAGCAAGTAATGGGGCGCTTGTAAACAAGATAGGTACGAGCCAACTAGCCTTAGCAGCCCATGAAGCAGACGTAATGTTCCTTGTAGCAGCTGAAACCTATAAGTTCAGTCCTATGACACTTGTAGGCGAATTAGTTAAAATAGAGCTACGAGACCCTACAGAAGTAGTTAGTAAAGAATGGCTAGAAAATAATCCTGGAGTTAGAATACTTAACCCTGCTTTTGATGTAACTCCACCAGAGTATATTGACGCAATAATAACTGAGAGAGGAGTAATACCGCCGCATGCGGCAATCCTAATATTATCGGAGAGTTTTGGATGGGCTATGCGTGAGTACGTCATGAAAGGTTTAGAGGAAAGTGAAGAGTAAACCTAATAATTACTACTAGACTCTAGGATTTAAACGATAAATAGGTGATGAAAAATAAAGGGCCTAGAACCGAGTACGGGATGTAGAGGCTGAGCTACGCTGAATAAAGAGTACTAGTCTTCAACTCGTTTTCTCTAACTCAGATTCTAGTTTATCTAGGAACTCCTCTAACCTATCTAATGGTACGCGTGCTCCAGCTGCAAAAGAATGTCCGCCGCCACATCCATTCAATCTCGGTGTTATCTTTCTTAAAATAACGTTTAAGTCAACTGTATTCCTTCTAGCTCTAAGACTCATTTCAGCTATCTTTTCACGCTTGCTTATGGCTACACCTACTAAGGTGTCTGCAATTGCTCTTGAGTAAAGTGCAGCTTTGCCAAGACTGCCTGGAGGATCAATTACATAGGCCAAATAATTCTTTTTTATAACGTTTTTCTTAACCCATTTACGGAGCTCCTCATTGTTTACTCTTTCTATTAGCGCTCTAACCAGTAGTTCACTAAGCATACTTGGAAGCCTATTCTCAGATAAATGACGGACCACGTGTCGTTTGAAGTCATAGAGCCGTCTTGACCCTTCCAAGCCTTGGCTTAGTACCCCTGCCTCATAATATATGTCACGTTTGTCCCAATACTCTAGCATTCTCTTAACCCATGATGTCTCATCTAGGTAATCAGATATAGCTCCATAAAGGGCAACCCTAACCATGTCGTAATCTAAGTATTCCTCGAAGAAACGATAGGTTAATTCCGATGTAGATGAGTTAATATCATGAAATACCTGGCCCGGTAAGTCTTTTATACGCAATCCTAAAGGCTCTGGATGGTGATCAATGTACACTAGATTGTTCCTTCTACTTATATATTCAAATTTCTCAAGTAAATTACTAAGATGAGACTCGTTTAACGCTATATCTAATATTATGAGATCAGATCCACTATTATATAATTCATTTAAATCATCATAAAGACCTGCTGGATGACTAAAATATATCCTTATATCATCATACTCTCTCTTTAATGCAGCAACTGCTATAGCTGCTGAGGCTACACCATCTGAGTCTCCATGAGCAAATATAGATAGCCTTCTACTCAAGGATAAGGCACCCCAAGCATTATTCCAGTCAGTTAGGCCTACGCCACGTCATCCCCTTAAAGGGTTAGTGGGTTCGGGCTACATCATTAGTCATAGTGGCGAGTATTTGTTACTATGTTAGTAGTTATAAAATGTTTATTATAATAGGCTTCTTAGAGCATACTTAGGCGGAGGACATGGGTCTTTCACTAAAAGCCATGCTACTAGTATTATTCGTGCCAGCAGTGCTCATGTTTTTAATAGATGCTTATGGAGTATTGGTTTACGGTTTTAATAGTATAGAATACTATACTTATAGATATTATATCGTTATATGGCTTATGATGATTTTATCAGTTATACTGATACCAATTTCAATTAAGCTTTATGAAAGAGAACATCTTCTCCTAGAGGATGTATTAGGCTTCCTTGACAGATCACGTTTTCTAGAGATACTAATACTTTTATTTATAACAATAACTGTCTTCGCATTACAAGAATATCTTACAAGCACGATACTTTTTAAAAGAGTTGAAGATTACGGAAGACTTCTTAGATCATTGTATGATGGCTTTCCTCTAATATTACGATACGTTTACGCCCTGGTATACCCGGTAATTATATCTATAGGTGAAGAAATGTTCTTTAGAGGATACGGAGTAAAAGTTCTCGGGTTAAAGAATACGAGATATTCTTATCTTATATCATCTATAGCATACAGCTTATGGTATGGTGTAGGAATGCCCTTCTATTCCCTCGGAGCATTTATAATCGGACTAATATACGCATTCTTCTATATTAGGAGGAGGCTTAGTTTAAAGTCTATAATACTGGCACATTACCTAGCACTACTGATAGGGTGTTTAAGTGCACTATAAATAGATGGTGTAGAGTATTGCTTAAGATACTTAGCGATTTAAGGGAGAGGAAGCGGATAATACTAGTTTCACCCTACGCGTCAGCCAACATGGTCTTTCTCTTCGAGGCATTGCTCGCCGTATCGGATCTGTATGAGCACATAGGAGTAGTTGAGGGAATACCCGTTAGAATTGAACTTCTTGAAAAAATAGCTATAAGTAAAGGCTATGACCCCGAGAAAATATTGGATAAGACCGTTGTGTTTAAGCCGGGGTTTAAGCCTACAATGCCAGTACTAGTATATGGTCTCGAAAACATTGACTATAAGTCATTAAAGCTCCTATCCTATAAGTTTGTTTTCGGAACGACAACAAAGCTCGGAAACCTATCAAGAATCCTATACGCGAGGAGAGCGAGACTAGACCAGGTAGGCAACGAGTATATCCTAACATATGGTTACAGGAAGACTAGGCTAAAAATCACTGATAAAGGTATAGAAGTAGTTTCATCAGCACCCCCAGGTATTCTTGGACGTGCTCTCTCCGAGATAATGAGGGCTATTGCAGAGTACGGGCCATTAAAGAAAAAAGATGCTGTCTATGTTCTCGTGGGATCACTTGGAGTTGATAAGAGGTATGCTCAAGCCCTTATAGTAAAGCTTGCTGAAAAGAAATATATTAAGATAGAATACGGTTACATTATCGTTGAAGGCTACTCTATGTAGATTGCTGGTTTTAAAGGCATTGCCTGGCTCTTCTTACCACCATAGTCAGGTGCTTCTGGATCATCTGCTCCATATACTTCTACTTTTACTGCATTGAGTGTTCTCTTAATATAGTCTATTGACTCGCTTATAACTTCTCTCTCATCTAACGTGTTCTTGAGAATATAGTCTCTTATATATGGAGGTATCTGTGAGGCGAGATCATAGTATCGTTTCGCTGTCTTCGCTATTCTCTTCTTATCCCTCACTAATGGAAGTATCTCTCTTATAAACTCCTTTAACGGCTTACCTGCTTCCACCATTTCTATCGCTTTACGGAGAAGCGTATAGTTTTCTTGACTACTAACATAGAATACCACGCGGTTAATAGTTTTCTTACCAGTTACTCTCACTATTTCTCTAACATCCTCTATAACTCTATCAAGATAGTACTCTGAAACCTCAGCATCCATATCAATGTATTCCTCCTCAACGCTAGGCCACTTTGCTGTAGAAACAAATCCTTCTCTCCCAGTCTTCTCCCATAGTTCTTCAGCAAGATGAGGTGTTATGGGTGCTATAAGCCTAATCCACGTATCAACAATCTTATCTATAACCCATGCAATAGTTGCTGAACGCTTCTCATCGCCTAGTTCACCGCTTACACGGTCAAGGTATCTTCTAACATCCTTATCAATTATATACAGTATAGTATTAGCGGCTTCCCTAAGCTTCACGTCCTCAAAACTCTGAGTGATGCGCTCAATGTTTCTCTGAAGTCTACTAAGAATCCATTTATCGATTTTCCTTAGCTCCTCCCTTCTATCTCCCTTATAGTATTTTCTAATAATCTCGTGGAGCCTCATAATGTTTTCTTCAAAGCGTCTAAGATGGTCTAAAACACTTTCAGCGAGCTCGTCTGTGAAGTCAGCGTCTTGTCCAACTTCTGCAGCTAAGAGTACTGCAGCTCTAACAACGTCGGGGCCGTAGAGGTGGTTCATTATCCTGAGAGGTATTACGTTGCCAAGGCTTTTACTCATCTTGTGTCCTCTAAGGAGCACCCATCCATTAACAACTATCTGTCTAGGCCACTTTTCTTCAGGGAATATTGCTGCGTGATTATATATGAAGAATGTTAAGTGGTTTGGTATTAAGTCCTTACCACTGTGCCTTGAATCTAGTGGATACCAGTAATTGAATTCTCGTCTAATCTCTTCTAGGACTTTAACTGGTACACCCGTATTCTTTGAAACTTCCTTTACGTCGCCCTTGCCTAATAACACGTGGTCCCAGAACTCATATGTTAACTGCTCTGCTCTAAGACCATATTCTTTTATCTTATGTGATACCGTATAATAGGCCATGTATATTGTTGAATCACTTAGGCTCTCAATAATCCATCCGGGACTCCATGGAAGCTCTGTTCCCAGTCCACGAGTTCTAGCGCAAGCTCTGCGTTGAACCCACTCAATAGTATACTTGAAATCACTCGTGTATTCCGGTGGAACGATCCTCATCTTTGAGAAGGCTTTTCTAGCAAGCTCCTTCCACTCTGGTTTACCGTAGTCGAGGAACCATTGATCCTCTAACACTTTTACAACTATTTCAGCACCACAGCGGCAGTAGACGGGCTTGTTCATGAGCTCGTACATTATGTCGGCAAACCCGGCTTCTCTAAGCCATTTTGCAACGTGTTCTCTTGCCTCACTAACTGGTCTACCAGCAATCCACGCCTTTACAACACCCTTGAGATAAGAGCGTGCTGGTTCTCCGAGGTCTTGTGCAACATAGCCTACGATATCTTCTCTCATAATACCGTATTTGAACTCTGCACCATAAACCTCCTTTGTTGCCTCTTCTAGTTTCTCTCTATCCTCTTGACTACGTATACCCATTTTCTCAACTACTTCAACAGCGGGTAAATCACCATAGCCTTTCACTCTTATTAGTGGGCGGGGCTCTAGTTCATCTCTCCTAACATTATACTTGCGTAATACGTCTTCGTCTAAGTCTCGGATAGCAGCGTAGTCATAGGGTGCATGAGCGGGTACACTCATAACTATTCCAGTACCAGTATCCGGGTCTACGAAACTAGCTGGTAGGAATACTACCTTCTCACCAGTAACCGGGTTCCTCACACGTTTGCCGAGGACTTTTTCTCCCTTAAACTTCTCTACGACTTCCACTTTTTTCTTCTGGAACTTTAGCTTAAAGGCCGCTCTCTCACTTATAACCCAGGTCCGTCCATCTATTACTGCTTTAACGTAGTCTGCATCTGGGTTTATCCACATATTCGTTACTCCGAAAACAGTCTCTGGTCTCAGAGTAGCAGCTGGGTAAATGATGCCTTCTTCATCGGTAAAGAAGAGTAGTGTCCACTCACCTATCTCTGGCTCCTTATCATCCTTAGTGTCATGCATTCCAACGGGCATGTTGTGTACCGGGCACCAGCCTACTGGGTGGGTTCCTTTTACCAGGAATCCTTTTTGTCTGAGTTTCTCAAACTGCCATCGGATGAAGGCTTTAAACTGTGGGTCTATGGTTGTAAACTCTCTTCTCCAATCAATACTAAAGCCCGTCTCTGATAGGGATATTTTGCTTATTTCGTGGAAATACCTAGCCATTGTTAGGGGATCGGTTAGCTTTGGTATGATGTCTTCAGGTACTCCATACACTTTCCTAAACAGGTTTAATAGCTTCTCATCTCCTTGTGCTACCTTTTCAGCCATAGTTAAAACTGGTGTTCCAGTATAATGGAAGCCTAGGGGGAATAAGACATTGTATCCCTGCATTCGCTTGAATCTCGCGTAGGCATCGGTTATACTGTATACTCTAGCATGCCCCATATGTGATGGCCCATTAGGATAGGGGAAAGCTGCCGTTAGGAAGAACTTAGGCTTACCAGGTTCTGGGTCTGCTTCAAAGACGTGTTTTTCACTCCACTTCTTCTGCCATTTCCTAG
>JALWGO010000237.1 GCA_027038805.1 Thermoprotei archaeon | reverse complement strand
CTCTATAGGAGGGATCCCTACTGGCCCGTTAAGTATCAGCGGGAGATTAGGCGTAAGCTAGGTGAGATAATAGAACAAGCCCTCCAACACGGTGAAGAGGGAATACGTATTGCAGCAGACCTAATGGAGGGAAAGCTTACCATAAAGCAGGCAAGAGAAAAGCTTAGAGAGCTTGAATAAACTGTTTTCCCTTGTGCTTAGTGTTTTAGATCGTATTCTCTGAGTTTGTCAAGGAGTTCTTTGTGTTTTAGGGCTATCATGTAGAGTTCTTCTTCTACTTTAGCTGAGCCTTTAACGGGTTTCCAGACTACCCTTGTCTTCTTATGCTTCTTTTCAGCCATTGATATGTTTCCTCAAGGCTAGTCTTGTTTAAGGCGATATTTAAGGCTAGAGTATATATGTCGCCTATAACCTCATAGCCGTTCTTCTCAAGAAACCATAATAGGAGGAGTGAAGCACACCTCTTATTACCATCGCTGAGGGGGTGACCAGTAATAAAGTAGTAGTACAGGCATGTAGCGTACCATAATATTTTATTCCTAGCGGATTCGGCTTTAAGCCTACACCACTTGGCAGCGGAGAGAATATCGTTGACGTCATGTATGAATACTATGTAGTCTTCAGGGTATAAGCGCCTAAGAACACGGACAGCTGTCTCAACTAGTGATGCCGTAGGATAATATACTACTCTATCCAATCCCATCGCCTAATCCCCTAAGGCCCTCAAACAAGTATTGCCAACGGTATTATAACAGCTAAACTAATACTCCCTTTTTTACATCATCCATACCGTATATAGGGTTTAAAACTAGTTAGACTTAGATCGTACTTGATTAATTCTGAATAAGAGAGCTAGGAGAAAAAGGGCTCTAAGCAACTGGGATTCAGTATAAGGCTTTAAAGAAGTGGGAAAGAATAGATAGTCCTCCTTAACTCAATCCTCCCTCACTAATAACGGTTTAATAGTTTTGCATAGTAAGGCCTATCTTAGAGCAGTTTTTCATGTAGAGTGTTTTTATCTCATAGAGGCGTAAAGTCTTTCTTGTCTCTCACTGCGTAGGGTTTGAGGAGGGATGGTGGTTGCTGTTTTGAGAGGAGGTGTTGGGAGAGGGTTTGCTGGTTTCTTGGCTTTGCTTACTACTACTTTGTTGTGGGGTTCTTCTTTTCCAGCTATCAAGGTGGTTGTCGGCTTTGTTGGTGAGTATGGGTATGTTGGTTTGAGGAGTGTTATTGCTGTCCTGGGTCTTTTGCCCTATGTTGTTGTTTTTCACTGGAGGAGGGGGTTTGAGCGTGGCCTGGTTTTTGGTGGACTGGTTATTGGGGTTACTTATGCTGTTGGCTTGTGGCTTCAGGGTTGGGGTATGAGGTTTACTCTCGCCTCTAATGCTGCTTTTATTACTGGGTTGAGTGTTGTATTCGTACATGTTTACTCGGGTTTGGTTGGGCGTAGTTATTCTGGCCTGCTTGCTTCTTCTCTCCTCTCCGCTTTAGCTGGACTGTATTTTTTGACTAATCCTAGTGTTAGGGGGGTTAACGTTGGGGATCTTCTTGTCTTGGCTGCTGCTTTTGCTTGGGCTGCCTATATAGTGTTGGTTGACCGTTACTCACGCTATGATCCAGTAGTTCTTGTCTTCTACTCTATGCTTCCCGCAACCCTCTACCTAGCACCCTTCACTATAAGTGGAGGAGTATTCGATGTCGATGGTATAGTGAGTGCTCTACCCCTCCTAGTCTATCTTGCCCTAGCCTGTAGTGATGTTGCAACAATCCTCCAGGTGTATGGGCAGAGGTTTATACGAGTTGAGGTCGCCGCTATAATATTTCTCTTAGAACCAGTTTTCGCCTCAATCCTATCATACATCTTCCTCTCAGAGACAATGTCCTCCGTCCAGATTCTAGGAGCCTCATTGATATTGTTGGCTATAGTGCTCGCAACCCTAGAGGATATAAGAAAACATCGAGTGAACTGAAGCTAAGGGCTCACTGGGCTGTCTTTAATTGTTTTAGGAGGTATTCCCCCGCATTAATAGAGCCTCTACAGTCTTCTCCCATGGTCTTAGGGGTGTGGTCTCCTTCTCCTAGTAGTTTCTCAATGGTTTCAGCTAGTGTCCCTACTTCAACGTCTTCTCTTAGATAGTAAAAGGAGTCCGGATACCTTGAGGCCACCATTCTAGCTATGTGTTCTTGTTCAAAGTGCTTTCCTATTGGGACTAGGATTGCCCTGGTTTTCCTGGGGAGGCATTCTAGGTCTGCTGTAGTAGTCCTACCAGCCCTAGTAACGAACACGTTGGAGGCCATGTATAGGTTCCAGAGGTTTCTCTCAACCCTATAGAATACTATGTTATCGCTGCTAATGGTTTCCTCTATCCTCGTTCTCGGCCCAGCTACAACTACTAGTTTAACGTCTACTCCCCTTTTCCTAAGGATTTCGTGGGCTCTGAGAGCCTTCTCTATTAACAGCTTGCTCCTTGTCGCTGTTCCACCAACACTTACCGCTACTATCTTAGAGTCTTCTCCAAACCCCAGGTTCTTCTTAGCCTCCCTTATCCCGGGTAGGTCTCCGGGAAGATAACTCGTAGCCAATCCCGTTACAAACATGTGCTTCCTAACCCATTCTCTAACCCTTTCACCAAATAAGAGGTACCATCGGGTGCTAGGTGTTTCGTGGAGGGAGTTGAGGTATACTAGTCTCCTGAATAATGGCAGGGTTTTCTTAAAGTAATGGTTTAATATGAATCCTATAATGTTTCCGAGAGGATTGAGCTCGTAGGGCTTGAATACAAGGTCTGTTCCAAAAACCACCCCCTCCTTAACCCTAGTTGGCGCTGAGAGTACTAGTTCCCAGAACTCATCAGCGAATACTAGGTCGTAGGAGTTGAAGTCTACGTGCCCCTCCACCACCCTATAGTTTTCTCTCAGGATCTCAAGGTAGCTTGAGAGCTTCTTCAAACTATACCCATAGTAGTTGTAGACCCCCTCTATGGCCTCCGAGAAACTCTTAAGCATATAGGAGCACTCGAGAACCCTCTCACCCCACAATCTTAGATAACTTGTAACTGGTTCCGCGGAACACCATTCAATAACTACCCTGGGCTCCCTTCTCCTAACCCACCTAGCGATAGCAATGTCTCTCGTAACATGACCTAAGCCTACATGCGATGGTAGGAAGAGAACCCTCAAAGCCAACGCCTCCCCGAAAATGTCTCCTCTCTTATTTTTCTTTGGGCTGTTTTGTATGCTTGCAGTCAAACCCAGTATTTAATATAGTTGCACTTAGTTATAATAACAGTAGACTCCTAGAAAGAAATCATAATATAAGCATCACGGGTGCATGTAATGTTAGTTGACAAGAGGGTTTTAGAAGAATACGGTTTTTCCGAAAACCTCGTAAAATTTATTCGCCAGAAAACAGGGTTGAGTGAAGAAGACATCGTCATGGTTTTAAAAGCTGAGAGAGAATACTATCTATACCTGTTATCTCAAGAGTGAGCAACTTATTATCCTAGTCCTATTGCTGTTTTCAATTCCTGTGAAGCCTCCGGATTCTTTTCCGCGAGCAACCTTATGATTTTCTCTACTAGTGGTTTATCATTAGCTATTAACGCCTTAGCCTTCCCTCTAGCTGCTCTTAGGATCTCATCCCATGGGATATGCGGCTTCAACCCGTTAATTACTAGTAATATGTTTGCGAGGATGCACTCCATGTATTCTAGCTGGTTGCAGTTCTTCTTCACCCACTCCAGTATCCTGGCATCGGTTTCGAGGCCGAGTATCATATTTGACGCTATGAGATAGTTTGCTGAATTACAAGCTCTAACATTGAACCGGTATTTTACGAATAATTCAAAGGATTCTTTTGCATAACGTAGAGACTCCTCATAGTTTTCGTGCTCGAAGAATGCTTGTGCTAGAACACTTGCAGCCAATGCCACCATGTTTCTCGACCCAATAGTCTTGAACAACTGGTAGGAGTTGAGGAAGTCTTCTAGTGCCTCCCTCCTTTTACCCGCCATATACTTGGCTATTGCTAGATGAAATCTCGATAGTGCTACATCATAGCTATCCCCGGTTTTCAGGGAGATCTCGTATTCTTTCTCAACCTCCTCATAGACTTTATCGATTAGGCCTGCGTGAGCGTATACTCTGCTAAGATTAGAATGCACCATCGATTCAATGTGGTACCGGTAGGATTCCTCTAGTCTAGCAGCGTATTCTAGGGCTAGTCGGGCATACTTTTTAGCAGACTCCAAGTCTTGCACGTTCTCGCCTAATAGTATCATGCGGGCATAACATGAAGCTAATACATATTTGTCTAACTGGGGGTTGAGTAGTCTTATTGCCTGCTCATAGTATTTTCTAGCCGCATCCATCTCGTTTCTAATAACAAGAGCTGCTGCGAGCTCATGGTAGATGTATCCTAGTGTTCTAGGATTCTTTACTCGTTCCTTAATCTTCTCTAATAATTCCTCGTAGACTAAGGTATGGTCTAGCATCTGGTATCTAAGCCTCCTAACCCTGTATTCTATTGCTTCAATGATACCCTTATAGTAGCCGGATAACGCGTAGTATCTTAGAGCACTCATATAGTCTTCTACTCCACTCAAACCCAGATAATAGTCTCCAGCAACACGATAACACTTCCTACAATCATAGTTCTCTCGAATAAACCCTACAAGCCCCTTAATCATATCGAGTAAATAGTATCTACCACTCTCGGCTCCAATAAGCCCCTTATCTATCAAACCATAGAGAAGTCTATCAAGTATTCGGGGTGCTCCAACAAGTCTTGAGAGAACTTCTCTTGGAACGGGTTCGTCGAAGCATGAGAGTATTTGGATAATCTCTCTTTCACTAACATCGAGGTAGGAATACAGTGTTCTCCAGAGCTGAGAAGTAATATTTCCTTTAGCGAGAAGGCTTCTAGCATAGTCTACACCCTCCTTCAAGGCTACCTCAGCTACAAGCTTCAATAAGCCGGGATGCCCCTGGGTTGCAGCATAGATTTCAGCAAAGTATTCAGCAGATAATCTTAAGCCATAGTTTTCTAGGAGCTTGAGGGCCTCATGGGGTGTTAGCCCGGTTAACAGTATTTTCACGATATTCATAGATGATGCAAGTTCTGGTGGAAGCCTCCTCGAGACTACGATGAGCTTGCCCTTCTCTAAGCGGCTAGCTATATAGCTTACTAGTTCTCTCAGCCTCGAATCACGGCATTTATGGTAGTCATCGAATACTAGGATTGTCCTAGTCTCCTCTAAGCCCTCTAGGAGTCTATCCGCCATTAGCTTCTGGTCAATATTACCCGATGCGAGTAGGTCTATTAGCCCGCTATAACCGTTGGAGGCTAGGTGTAGAGCGAGTCTTTTTATGAGGAAGTCGTAGTAGTCTAGTTCGCTGAAAACATGCCAGTACCTGGGCTGATCACTGACCTGGTTATAGTAGTATGATACTAGAGTTGTCTTACCAATACCCGGGAGACCATAGACTACTATAACAGGCTTACTGCTACCAAGTATTTCTAGTTCTCTCTTCCTCCCAATAAAGAGGACTGGCCTCTTAAGCTTAGAGCTAGTTACCTCAAGGCTAAAGGTATCAGAGGAAACTCCTGCTTCTGTTTCAAGTGTAAACCCTATACTACCGCTACGTGAGAGATCTATTACTATGCGCTTCGCCTTAAGCCTATACAACTTCACGTTCCGACCACTAACCTTAACCCACCGAGCCTCAACTAAGCCCAGCTCACGCATCCTACTAAGACGACGAGATACATCAGCTTCATCTCGTCCGAGAATCCTAGCAATTTCACGCGTATTATACTCTCCAGTAGACAATAGAGCAAGTATCTCGTTATTAGCCTGACTCAACAACAAGTTAAATATATCCCTAAACCCGGCTCCACTACTCTTACCCTTCACTCAAGATAGCCTCCAACTCCCTCTCCATGACACGATCCTAGGAGGAAACCCTCCCTTTCTAGAATAGGGGAGAGCCCTCCTTCTAATACTAGTAGAATAAGTTCCCACTAACTAATATATTTCTTTTCTGGGAAAATATTCCCATCAAAAACCTCACACAAGCTACACGCTACTAGGATTATATTACAAGACTAAAAATAGTAATAGAAGGAAAAAGAATATGAGCTTACTTCCTCCTCAAGAACACATAGGCTATTAAGAGAACCACTACAGCCACTACAATAGGTATCCAATGAGGCTCCGGTATTGGTGCTGTTGCTGAGTTTACTGTTGCTGTTGTGTATACTGGTCCCTCGGTTAGTGTTCCTGTTGAGTCGTAGAAGTATGTTATTATGGTTAGGTTTTGTCCTACTAGGTTTGTATCGTATGGTAGTGTGTAGTTTGCTTCATAGTATGTATAGTATACTGGGTCAACGATCCTTACATCACCATTAGCACTATCAAGCGTTGCAAGCCTCGTACCATTACTAGCCCATACCTCAATAACAACCCTTGAAACATCCTTACTAGCAGTACCATTAATCATTATAGGCCAGCCAATCCAAGCCTCACCAGACTCAGAAGGAACACTACCACCCTCAGGAGTACCATACTCTGAAATGCTTGGGCTTGTTACTAGTACCCAGTTTCCACCAGCACTATCCTCTCTAGCCCTCTTGGCTACAACCCATAGGTATTCTTTGTCTGTTGCTGGTGTATAGGTTATTGACTCGTTTGTGTTGAATCCTCCTGTACTATTGGCTATGATTCTTGGTTCACCGTTTGTTGTATTACCAGTATAATTGTATAGGTATAGGTCGAAGTCCGTGTTCGCTGGATCCGTTGTGTTTAGGTATAGTTTGAACTTGTACTTTACTGTGAAACTAGTACCGTTTGGCAGTGTAACTGTCCTGTATGGTAGGTAGAAGAGTTTAGCCCAAACACTTGGACCAAACTCATTGGTAACGGTGCCAGCGTATACTGCTCCACGCCTAAACCATCCCTCAACAACTGTACCCGGCATTAAGGGGTTCTTGAGGCTTAGAGCTGCTTGAACTGCTGCATACGGATCTACTGCTCCGTAGCCTTCGTGTACGTCTTTTCCTCCCTTATCCAGGGTCGGACTATAAGTTGCATTTGCTATCCTCTTCAATGGATAGGTTTCATAGGCTGTCATCAATATTATGTTCTTAACCATTTCGACGGATGAAAAACTAGAGTAATTCCACGAGCCCGTAGCGTTGATGTATGCTTGGGCAACCAGTGCGGCTACACCGCTCACACATGGTGTAGCCATGCTTGTTCCAGCCATACCTATAGTCCAGTTATCATAGCCTGAAAAGGCTTGAGCCGATGCAGCACTAAATACTTGCTCTGTTATATTGTTCCATGGCGCGCCGCCGCCAACACATGTTACATCGGGTTTTATAACACTAGAATCAGATGAACTAGGACCTCCCTCACTACTATAGCTTGTAATATTGAAGGGGAACTCATCTGATGCTGCAACAGTTATAGCATAGATATTTGATGCTGGACTAGATGTACCAGCATAGTTCTTACCAGGCCCGTCGTTGCCCGCTGCAACTACTAGGACTATTCCAGACTGTGCTAGGTTACTAAAGAATACGTCTTCCGTAGCATTATATGATCCTCCGAGGCTAAAGTTGTGTACTTTTATGCCATAGTTCTTCCTTATGCTTATTGACTCGTTTATCGACGCGTCTATAGCATCGTTTGGACAACCATTACTACTACATACTTTGAACATTACTAGGTTGGCTTTGGGTGCTATTCCACTCATGTAGGGGTAGCCGTCCCCTGGGTTCTCTACTGGTACCTTCATGACTGGTGTCGCGGACCAGAGGAAAGTGCTTTCAACAATACTATACCAGCCCGTCTTGTTAACGGTTATATTAATGCTTGAACCACTACCAAGACTAGTATAGTTGCCCGTTCTCTTAGCAAGCCACCAGGGTAGTTCACCATGATAATATAGGGTTATTGTACCCGTATTTGTTGAGACGTTTAACCATTTCCCAGTAGTATTAACGTACCATGACATCACGTAGCCGCTGTAATAGCTATAATCGCTTCTAACACCCATGTACCCGGGTACACCAGCACTACTGACATTATAGGCTCCAAGTATTGTTCCAGATACATGGGTTCCATGTCCTATGTCATCGTATGGTGTTGACTGACCATTTATGTAATCATACCAGTAGACTATCTTGTATGAGGGCCACTTGAAGGCTGCGTGTGATCCATCTACACCTGTATCCGATACCGCTACAGTTATATTATTGCCATCGATGCCTAGGCCAGTCCATATCTTTGGTCTAACGCATAGGGCTTTTGTCGTCATGTAATTACTCATAAGCTTATAGTATACTACTGGCTCGACGACCATTACTCCAATAGAGGGGTACTCGCCTCCATTTATTGATAGAGAGTTTAGGGAATCCACTATCCTCTTCAGGTAACTGATATTGCCTGGAA
>JALWGO010000236.1 GCA_027038805.1 Thermoprotei archaeon | reverse complement strand
TTTCCGTATCTTTCCCTCATACTCGGGATGTAATCTTAGGAACTCTAGTATTGGCGCTACCTGCCCGTCAAAGGTGAAGTATTTTATTAGTCCTTTCTCCATAGAATCTAACAAGTATTTTAATTGATCATCAAGATATTCTAATAGTTCACTACGAGAAAGATACCATTGGAGATCCCAATGGGTATGAGTGAATAGTAGAGCTTTCTTCAATATAGACAACCCTGTATAGTATAGAGCTGTTCTCTTGCTTACGCGTTGTATTATCGTAGAAATAAGGTTTTCTTAAAAACATTAAAATATAGTATATACAATTGTTATTTACTATAATTATTTCAATGGCTTTATACTTGTCGTGTTTATCGATAACTCATAACTTCTATACATGTCTAATTGTCTTTCAGCAACAACTATATAGCCATGGTAGAAGGAGACTGGTACCCCTTTATCGGATAACAAGTAGTCTACATATCCCATTAACGTGTTATTATAGTACAAGTTGCATTTAATTATATAGAATTTTACACCATCTATAGTCTTCTCCTCTACCGCTCCTACACGTATATCCCATAGATTAGACGTATTATTCAAAGTTACTATCGTAGTATTGCCATTTGAATAGAATTTTGCTATTCCCTTCTCATAATCTATTTCAACACTTACATTAGGCTCCGTAGCAGTATATGAAGTGATATTTATTTTAACAGGTCTATACTTATCGTCGAATTCCGTTATCGTCTTAAATGAAGAGTTTATTGACTGGTTACCAATAGTAGTTGAGGTCCACGCACGATATATTGTCTCCTTCATGTCCTCTGATGTGAGGATCCATCCCTTTACTATCACACTACTATTCCTAGTCATTGACTGGTTTCCATAAGTCTGGTTCTCGAAGAACGATATATTAACTATCAGGCTATGGTTATAGTATTTCTTACCGTTAAGTTCTATTGTTCCAACAAACTTTGATGAACTTATACCGTTACTTGTAGAGAGTAATTCCATATCGGTACCATAATATCTCCCGACGATCAGCATCTTTGATCTAAGCTTCATTACCATCTCTTCTATGCTGGATAGGCCTGGAAAGGGCATCGTGAAAACAGGTAATAGTCCCGCAGAGTATTGGAGAGGATATGTTTTCTGATAAGATGTCGTAAGCGATATGAAGGTGTTTAGAGCGTCAATAAAGCCGCTAGCCAATGCTTTCTCTTCCTCTGTTAGCTCACCAGTTATAGGGGTTAAGTTGTTTGGTGGAGTTGTTGTTGGAGTAGTGGTGTTTGTTTGTGGTAGACTAGTATTTGTAGAAGTTGTAGTTGTTGATGATGTTGTGGTCTTGTTTGTAGCCGTGGGCGCTGTTGATGTGGGTGTCGTTTGGGCTGGCTTCTGAACTGCATAGTATGCTCCAATAGCTATACCTACGATTACAACTATTACTAGTATTATAATGGTTCTACTCGATAATATATTTGCCAAAGCTTACACTCTCCCTTATCTTTTCACTCTTAGTCCAGAGTACTACTAATAAGGTTATAATATCTAGCGCTCCGTATTCATTCTCCTCCTATAGTATGCGTAAGAAGAGATAACTAGTAGTCCTATACCTACTGGTAGAGGAGATACACGTACTGCTGCAAGATACCCTCCCACAATACTTATTGTTAGTACTGGTGCGATAAGATTGCCTAGGTCGAAGCCCCAGGCGAAGATTGCTGAAGCAAACCCGCGTCTATGAGAAGGCGTGTTTCTCAGTGCTAGTGTTTGGAGTGAGGGAATAGTGAATCCTAATCCTATGCCGCTAAAGACTCCGGAGACATAGATTAATGGTGGATAGGGGTTGTAGGCTAATATGAGTCTACCGATAAAGCCGAAAAACAAGCCCATGGTCGCTGTAAGCTCTTCGCCCATGCGATCAGATAATACTCCACCGTAGACACGTGCTATTAGGCTTGAAAGTCCTTGAACACTCACGAATAACCCGAATATTGTCGCAGGTAATCCTATTTCTTCGTAGTGGGCGGGAAGGAAGCTTACGACTAAGGCATAGCTTGAAGCATTTAATGCGAAAACAGTCATGCTCATGAGGATACGTGACCAATTAGTTCTCGTGCCAATACTTCTCGATATCTGTTTCCGAGCATGTGTTGAGAGAGCTACTGCTATAAACGATAACATTATCAATGCTATAATGGTTACAACTAGTGATAGGAGGAAAACTGGCTTATAGCCCATTACGTCGACGATCCTACCACTAGTACTCGGCCCAAATACATCAGTTAGCCCAATCGTTAGGCTACGCCAACCCATGAAAGTACCAACACTTTGTGGTGGTGCTAGATCAGCTGTAAGAGCAATAGATGATGGTATAAAGGCTGCTACACCTATCCCTTGAAGTATGCGTGCCAAGAATAGCCCTGACACATTGTTTGCTGTGTAAAAGGATAGCATTGACAATATTACTGCAACTAGTCCAGTATATAATAGGTGTAATCGATACCCTTTATCACTTATCAAACCGAATACTGGTCTTAAAACAAAGGTTACAGCAAATAGGATAGACCATATTAAGCCAACTGTGCGTGGATCTGCTCCAAGATATACAGCGTATCTCGATACTATAGGGTAGACGAAGGAGAGGGCTAGGAAGAAGGTGAAAACCACTGCATAGAATAACACTATTACCTTAAAGCTAACGTCCTTCGACATCCTTCATCCTCTTAACAATAAGTGTTAAGACGAGACCAACTAATCCATAAGCCATAAGCCCCACGAATACTTGGAGAGAACCATAATCGGCTAAGACCTTTATTATGAATGGACCGGTTAGAGAGCCTAGGTTTGAGATAAAGCCTATAGCAAATAAGCCTGAAGGCCTCCTACTATAGACGTGGGAGGCTAGAGTCCAGAAAGGCACACCACCAGCCTGGGTTAACCCTAGAAGAATGAGCCCCATACCACCAATAACCCCTGTTTCCCCGAATACTAGGATTGTTCCAGCAAGAACCCCGAGGTATACTAGGAGCATAACATTTACACTTGTATCGAAAACCCTACTTTCTTTCCTACTATTATAGTAACCATAGAACCCGGCTATGAGCGTCCACGCTATCGCTGCTAGTGAAAACTCGTTTACCCCGAAGGCTATGTCTATTATACCTTTATCCTTTAAGTACTCTACTAGTCCTAGGAAGCCGTAGAGGAATCCCAAGATTATGTGGAAACTCATACCCCAAAACCATAGGAAGGGTTCAAACCAAACACTTGTATCAGCTTTCCCACTCTGCTTAACATATGTGAAGTCATTATCAGATACCCGGAACCATGCTGATACAAGTACTAGTATTGCTACAGCCAAGTATACATGTGCCCTCCTTACATCCATTCCAACCCAGTAAACCATATTGTTTCCAATAATGCTACCAGTAAATATGCCTGCAAGAATTATAGATGACGCTATAAACCCCTTATCCCCGCTTATTAGATTATTTGAATGAGCTATTAGTACTGGAATAGCTGTTAGGGATACTCCTTGTAGAAACCTTAATGCTAGTACTTGATAGGGGTCTTGAACCCATAGAAAAGCTAAGCAAGTCGCTGATAATATAATGTAGGATACAAGAAGTATACGGGATGGTTTAATAGGGAGTAAGCTGGCTACAAGGAAGGCTAGCGAGAGACCAGTCATGAATAAAACCATACCCCATCCTAGAAGATCTATTTTGCCTTGAATAGTATTAGCAAGATAAGGATACATGGTTAGAGTTGCAAATCCCACAGCCATTACTATGTGATCTAATGCTAGTTTCGCTGATATATCCTTATACTCCATTCCATATACGCCAGGAGCCTAAGAATAAGGCAACCAATATATAAGGATAATCTTCTACTCTGCACAAATAGTATTATTATGCGTTCGAGTCCTTAGAATTTTATAAGAAAACACCTTAAAACCCTGGCTAGATGCTAGAGTCGGTGGCGACATCCATAATGGCACAAGAGGTCCTTAAAGATAAACGAGTACTCTTGCTACTAATAGTTATAGTAGTATTGCTTGCCTCTAACATGGTGTTGCTAGCATTATATATTGATGCTCAAGGCAAGCTTTTACGGTATAGCGAGGTTCTAGACAGTATAAATGCGAGATATGAGTTAGATAAGTATAATAATATACTATCTAAGGGATTACTTACTATAGAGTTATCTAAGACGAATATCTACTTGTTTGTAAGTACAGCGTATTCCTACATATTGTCCGCAAGGCTCCTCGGAAAATCTTCGGATCTCTCATTAAACTTGATCAACAATACGTTAGAAAACATTAACCGTAACATAGAGGAGATAAACCAGGTCATAAGAGAACTATCGACGATTTCTCCACCAGCAAACAATACTCAAGGTTATGAGAAGTTACTGGAGGATCTAACAGACTTAAAAGCATGCTTGATGTTGATGAGGAATACATTGGAGAATGGGATAAATGATTTCAACCAGGTATCACAAGTACTGAATGCTTGTTCTAAAAAGTAGTCTTTTATACAATACATATTTTATACTCTAAGACTAGATAGGATACGAGACAATACTAGGTGAATGTTTTGAAATGGGAGGTTTCACAGAAACCAAGCTATTCTCTATTGAAAGTCTACTTAGATCCAGGTGAAAGTGTTACAGCTGAACCCGGAGCAATGGTAATGTACCGTGGAAACGTTCAAGTAAAAACTCATACTGGTGGCGGCTTATTTAAGGGTATAACAAGAGCCCTACTCGGCGGTGAAAGCGTTTTCATGAACACCTTCATAGCTGGAAGCGGTGGTGGCGAGATATGGTTTGCGCCAAGCCTACCCGGCGATATACAATACCATGAGCTCCGTGGAGAAGAACTAATAATTCAGGATACAAGCTATCTAGCCAATCATGGAAACATAGACTTAGGTGTCGCGTGGAGAGGGTTTAGAGGACTGCTGGCTGAGGGAGAACTCTTCTGGCTTAAAGCGAAAGGCTATGGTGGGGTATGGATTAGCGCTTATGGTGGTATAGAGAGAATAGACCTAGGGCCCGGAGAATCCATGATACTAGACAACTTCCACTTCGTTGCAATGACGAGTAGTCTTCAATGGCGTGTTAGAAAGTTTGGCGGTTTAAAGAGTTTCCTATTGGGCGGTGAGGGAATAGTTATAGAGTTGACTGGGCCTGGAACAGTATATGTTCAGACTAGAGCCCTACCACCCTTCGTTGGTCTAATATCAAAATATATTAAAAAATAAAATATAGAGTAGAAAACTATTTTTCTTGGATAGTCTTGAGGTTATAGTATAATAACTTCTTTTTCCCAACTATTATCCTGGACTGTGGAGGCTGAGTAGGATTGACCTACAGCATTGTTGCATTAGACTTTGAATCCAAGCTTATCGGTGTAGGTGTCGCCAGCGGTAGTATAGCTGTTGGTTCTCGTGTACCGTGGGCGAGAGCTGGTGTTGGCGGAGTAGCTACTCAAGCGTATACTAATCCGATGATAGGTGTATGGGTTCTAAGGTTTCTTGAGGAAGGATATAATGCTGGTGAAGCATTATTTAAGGCACTAGCTATGGATTCTTCTCCCTCTATGAGGCAGGTAGCGGTAGTTAGCGCTAAGGGCGATGTAGCGATACATACAGGTAATAATGTTCCAAGACACTATGCTGAACACAGAGGCCATGGATATGCATGTGTGGGCAATATGCTTGTATCAAAGAAAGTTGTTGAAGAGATGTGTAAGGCGTTCAATGAGTCTAAGGGGAGTCTTGCCGAACGCCTCCTCCAAGCACTCGAAGCTGGCCATAGAGAGGGAGGAGATGTACGTGGAGATCATAGCGCTGCAATCCTGGTTGTCGGCGAACACCCTATTTATGGTAAAGACTATGATAAGATCATTGACTTACGCGTAGATTATTCCACGAATCCCGTTGAAAAGTTAAAAGAACTATACTGGCTTTGGATCAAGAGTAGGTAAAGATATTGAAGGATTCAAAATATCGTGCTAGTTTCCCTTCCTCTATCCTTATGCTTCTACTTCTTTGCGCTTCTTTTCCTCTTTCTTCCTAGCTACCTCTATCTTTAGTCTAGCTGTTCTTGCTAGCTCTCTTAGTATATCATTCTTACATACGATGCCTTGCAGTCTTCCCTCAGAATCTACTACTGGTATGCCGTCCACGTTATGCTTCTTCATAAGCTCTACAGCCTTCACAACATCGTCGCGGTTATTGACTGTTACTTTTAGTGGTACTGTTACATCTATTGCTACTAGTGGTAGAACCTTAACATATCTTCCAAGTCTTGCTGCTCCCTTCACTAGTTTTCTAACCCAGATCAGTTTTCTCGTCTTTATACCAGTTGTTGCGTCCTCGTAGGCTACGAAGGGTAGTCTGTTCGCTGATACTACTCCTCTAATCTCACCATCGTATACTGCTAGTGCGTCTAAGAGGAAGGTCTGCATCTTCCTTATAACATGGTGTAGGCTGTGGTGTGGGTGAACTACTCCTATTCTTCCAGGAGTCATTATGTTTTCTACTAGTGCTCTACCAGCCTGGGTTCTAGCATATGCTTCCACTATTACGTCCTTGGTTATATAGCCTATTATTGCACCCTCCTCATCTACTACGAAGGCTACTTCTGCTCCCTTATTGAGCATCTCATAGGCTACTTGCTCTATGGGAGTGTCGGGTTTCACTTTTGGCACTTCTTTTACCAGTATGTAGTCTATGAAGAAGCGATCGTAGACTCTTCTACGCCATATGGGTCCCTCTGTTGCTATTGCTTTAAGCATACTCCACTTCGACACGTAGCCTATTATTTCTCCCTTCTCGTCTAATACTATTAGATAGTTTGTTCTCCTCCGTAACATTTCTTTTCTAGCATGTTCTATTGTATCTGTTATCCTTATAGCTGGCATTTCCTCTAAGGCTATCTCGCTTGCCCGGACACCCATGTATTCTTCTACTACTGGTTTAGTAACAGCAACTTGTTCTAGGGCTCTCTCCGATGTGATGTATGTTATACGTTCCCCTGCCTCTACTGGTTTTGGTAGCCTTACTACTGTTACTGGTACTCTACCTGGCTTTGCTCCTTCTAAGTAGGCCCTCGCTATGTCTGCTTGTGTTACAACTCCTATAACATGACCTTTCTCGTCTACTACTGGGAGAAGAGTGAAGTCGTGTTTAATCATTATGTCAGCTACAACGTCTACAGGGGTGTCTGGTGTTGCTACTATGACTCCTCTTGTCATAACTCTCTTAATCTTCGCTGGGCTAACTATGTGGGCCTCGCTTTCTCGGTGGAAGAACCATCTCCCAGAGTCTACGAAGTCTTTAGGTGTAGCAATACCTACGGGTATTGGCTCTTCCTTGCTACGGACAACTATTACTGCTGGTAATGCCTTGTAGACAAACTTGCTCCACACCCGGTTTACTCTTTCATCTGGTGTAACGAGCATTTCCTCTAGTCCTTCCTTCGTCATCACCTCTGCTACGCTCTCAGCCTTCGGCGCTATACCTTGATCCCTCAATGCTTTTATTATGTCTCTCATAGTTATTACTGCTTCAAGTCTCTCCTCTTGTAGATTATTTACTACTGGCGCACCCCATACTTTTTCTTCAACCATTTTCTCGTAGGCTTCACGTATATCCATGTCTCTTACGAGTACTGGTTTATCTCTAACAACTTCTCCTACAGTCATATTGCTTTTCTGACTTGTAACCATGATTGCCTCTATCCATGTAAGGTATCCTACTAGTCTATTATTACGAGTGTCTCTTACAACAGGTATTACTCTCTCCCCACTCTCCCGGAAAAGGCTTCTAGCATATGTTAGGAGTGCTCTCTTTGTTAACACGTACTTGGGCTTACGGGCTATTTCCCATAGCCTCATCTAATATCACCAACCACTAGAAGTTTTGAAGGCTAGGATAAAAATACTACGATAAAAGAGTATATTGACATATTTACGTAAACAATATATTTAGAGCTTATACCCGTGCTTCCTTAAATATTCTTCAGCGTTCCTATATATTTCTTCAACTAGTTTTTCACCGAAACCATGTAGTGATAATAGAATCTTCTTTGGTGTTACAACTAGTTGCTCGGGCGTTCTTACCCCTATTTCTGCTAGTTGTCTCGCTCTCACTCTTCCTATTCCTTTTATTTCTACTAGCGCGAGTAGATCCTCTTTTACACCATGTTCTATTCTCTTGCTTAGCTTCCTATATGCTTCACCGTGAACTTGTAAGCCTGCTACATCTAGTATTCTCGCTAAAGCACTAGTTATCCAAGCCATAGTCTCCTTCATATTATAGAGGTCTCCCGAGCCAATGTTGTAGCGGTATGTTATGTAGTCTTCGTGTTTTTCTTCAATCCAGTCTCGTAGAATCCTCATAGCCTTATATGCTTGAAGCCATACCTCTTCAGCCTCGTATTCGTCTGGAGGTTTAGGTATAACTCCTTTACCAACAT
>JALWGO010000235.1:1256-2745 GCA_027038805.1 Thermoprotei archaeon | reverse complement strand
GAGTATCACTGTAATATTCTCTAAGTTATCATAGGCGTAAGCTATAGTATTCTTCAACTCAGCTGATAAAGGAGGCCTTATAAGCTGAGCTTCATCAAAAACAACTACAACTCTCTCCCCACGCTTATCAAGTTCCTCCAACAATCCTAGAAGACTAATAGAATCCCTCCCACGCCACTTAACCTCAACCTCTACACCAACAATACTAATCCCACGAACACCCTCAATAAGCCTCCTAAGCCTACCCAAACCCTCCTCCAAACCCCTCCCAATCCTCTCATAGAGATCAATCTCTCTCCTCACACCCCTCATATCAATATAAACCCCAGTCCACTCCTCAAGAAAAGACTTAAGCAAACTAGTCTTACCAATCCTACGAATCCCAAGAACCAAAACCAATGGATCACCACGACCCACAACCCCATCAAGAACCCCCAACTCATCTTCACGATCAAACAACTCCCTCCTAGAAGACTTGGGCCTAGGATCAAAAAGCAAAAGTTCCACCCCAGAACACAGTTCCACACCGGAACCATAAAACCATTCTCCTCAAACACTAAGACAGTACAATAAACCCGTAATCATCGTAGATATTACTGGTTTGATTGAATAAGAACACATAAATATAGTAGACGCTTACCTGGTAAATGGGAAGCTAGTTAATGAGAAATCAATACGAAGAACCCCCGCTTCAGAGGGCTAGTGTGAAGAAGATTGTTTTAAGGAATTTTAAGAGCATAAAAGAGCTCTCAATAGATGTTAGAAAAGGAATAAACCTACTAGTAGGCCCCAATGCAGGCGGAAAAACAAACATATTAGAAGCCATATACTTTCTACGCAAAGCACTAGTAGAAGAAGCAGGCAAAACTCCCTATCTCCCACATGCACCCAAATACTGGTCACCCCTCGACCTAGTATACATGAGAGACCCAACAGAAAAAATCGCAATAGAACTACACGTTGACTACTACTATAGATTTAGAAGAATTCCTTATTGGAGCAATATAATACTACATAACAATATAGTATTTAGAGTTGAGTTTAAAGTTTTTAGAATTACTGAAGAATATGACACTATAAGACCTATAAGATACATAGTAGAAGTAAATAAGAAGTCGATATTCAAGATAACATTAGATGGCGTGTCAGTTAAAATAGATAATAATTTACTCGATGAAGCTAAAAGAACTCTGGAATCTGAGAAGTACAGACCAATCTTCGATGAATATGTTCGAGAAGACAAGATGTCAGTATTTAAGAGTGAATGGAGAGCACCTATCGAAGGACCCTTAATATTCTTTAAAATACTTCCTCAATCAATAACTCATCTTTATAAATGTATACGTAGAGAAGACAATAATAGAATGTTTTGTATCCTGGAAGAATTTATCCCATTACTGAGATATAGATCATTGCCATATGTTATTGAGTCCAATATAGTGGAGGGTATAGAGGAGGGTTTTGATGTGAGAAAAGGATATGTGTATCC
>JALWGO010000235.1:0-1246 GCA_027038805.1 Thermoprotei archaeon | reverse complement strand
TTTCAGAGGTTATTGGAGAGGGTATTGGATGGTATAGTGTTGTTGCGGCATCCCGATGTTGGTAGTCTTCGTGAACCGAAGCCTTATACTGGGGAGTTGAAGCTTGATGAGAGAGCAGCTAATTTAGCTGGGGTTTTGCTTGCTCTTCAGGGTAGGTATGGTAGGTTTCCCGAGCGTGTCGAGAAAGCGTTGTTGGAGCTTTTCCCTGGCTTTAAGGTGAGGATTGACTCGAAGTTTGGTAGGGTAGCTATAGTGGGGGAGGAGAATGGCTTAGAGCTTCCCCCATCAAATATACCTGATGGTCTCATCAAGTTATTGGCTATTATGACGGCTGTAGAGTTGAAGCCTTCAATCCTACTCATAGACGAAATAGAGAACAGTATGCATGCAAGAATGCTAGAATACGTTGTCGACGTATTAGACAACCTGAACATACCCGTACTAGTGGCATCGCATTCACCAGTAATAGCAGACCTCGTAGGCCCCGATAAAACAATAATAGTATACCGTAAACCAGGCGAGGGAACTATAGCAGAGAAAATAAGAGAACCCGACAAGCTATCCAAAAAGTTATCAGAACTAGGAGTAGCATTCAGCGACTACCTATTCTACAAGAAAACCTACGAAGCCCACACCAACCATAACGAGAACCCGTAGAGGACTCCCAGTCCAATGAAGACACTACGCTTAATCCTAGTAGAAGACACATACGGCGTAGGATTCCACAGAGAAATAATAAGAAAACTATATGAAAAGAAAATACTCTCAGGACCCACGCCCAAGATAGGTAGACTACCCGCAAAAAAGTGTAATCCAGCAATAATAAGGAAAACACTAGCAAAAACAATAGACTACGACAAAGCAAAAATAATAATAGTAATAGACACAGAGAGACGAAACCCACAAACAGCGGTAAAACAAGACATAATACAACACCTAGAAAACCACTTCAAAAACAAGAAAAAACCAGAAAACATAACAATAAACACAACAACAGTAGACCCAAACCACGAAGCATGGCTCTGCATAGGACTAGGAGGAACCCCAGAAAAATGCCGACAAAACCCCCAACAAACCATAGAAACCATAATCAACAGAAAATACAGCAAAGACATGCTAAAACAAAAAGCAAAACAAGTAAACATAGAAAACCTACTAAAAGAAAAAGACTTCAAAAAATACACAGAACTACTCAAACAAATAAAAGACCCCTAAAAGAAAACCAACCCAAACCCTCCACCACAAC
>JALWGO010000234.1 GCA_027038805.1 Thermoprotei archaeon | reverse complement strand
GAGGGCTCTGGAATATGAGGACTACTTGGAGGACGAGATAAGTCTTATGAAGGAGGTATTGGTTATGGCTTCTCTAATTGCTAGGAAGATAGGCCAGCCCGCTATAGCTAGGAGTTTAGAGGCTATTGAAGCTGTAGCCGTTGAGCCTAAGCCGTGATAAGGTTGAGGAGTTCAGTAGCGAGGAGGCTTCTCCATCACCATTAACTGGTTCTGCGAGTGCGTAACTTCATCATCAAGTACTTGATAGGGGTTTCTGGTTTTTAGTTTTATCTAAGGTATATTAGTCCTAGTATGCTACACTATCCCACGAGTGTGGGTAGAGTGAAGATCGCTATCATAGGTTTAGGTGCTGTTGGAGGATTATTGGCATATATGGCGCGGCGTGTTAAGTCTGCTGTTATATATCGTTCACCTATTTACCGTGAAGCAATTGAGTGTTTCGATGGCGTTTATGTAAGGTTGCCCGATGGTAGGGAGGAAACTGTTAGAGTAGACCATGGATATGCTAAAGAGTTCGGGGATTCATCCTTTGATATTGTTTTCATCACAGTTAAGGCTTATGATACCAGGGCTGCTGCTATTGAGGCTTCAAGGCTCGTTAAGGATGGAGGAGTCGTGGTTGTCGTTCAGAATGGTATTGGTGGTTTAGAGGAAGCAATGCATGTTATAGGGGAGGGTGGAAAGAAAGTTGATGTAGCATTGGGAGTTCTAACTTATGGTGTTACCAGGTTGAGGGCAGGTGCTATAGAGGTTAAGGGAGTAGGTGAGCTCTTACTAGGCTTTAAGGAGGGTCAGGGGGATCTAGAGCTTCTTAGGAGGGTTGCTGAGTTATTAGATGGTAATGTGAGGGTTGTTGAGGATGTAGAGCCTTATCGTTGGCTGAAGGTTATAGTTAATGCTGCTATAAATCCCCTAACTGTTATAGCGAATGCTCCTAACCGTATCGTTTTAGAACTAGATAGCTATTGGGAGCTTGCAAAGAGAATCGTAGAAGAGGGGGTAAAGGTAGCGGAGGCTTTGGGTATAATGCTTCCTAGAGACCCCTTGGAGGCTGTTAGGGAGGTAGTTGAGAAAACTCGTAATAATATATCGTCTATGCTTCAAGACTATAGGGCTGGGAGAAGGACTGAGATAGATTATATTAATGGCGCTATTGCGAGATTAGGCAAGGAAAAGAATATAGATACCCCCGTAAACTATACACTAACATTACTAGTTAAAGGGCTCACGGAGCTGAGAAGGTTATGAGGAAAAAGATACTTCCTCCTCATCTCATTAAGATGAAGAAGCGTGGAGAAAAAATAGTAATGATAACAGCCTATGACTACCCCACAGCGAAAATTGTTGATGAGGCTGGAGTAGACGCTATTCTTGTAGGAGATTCTCTTGGAATGGTAGTACTCGGTTATTCTTCAACTCTACCAGTTACTATGGAGGAAGTACTCCATCACTTAAGGGCTGTAGTAAGAGCCAAACCTCGGGCCCTAATTATAGGTGATATGCCTTTCTTAAGCTATGAAACTAGTATAAGAGATGCAGTACTAAATGCTGGACGCATGTTAAAGGAGGGTGCTGAAGCAGTTAAGATTGAGGGTGGTGTAGAAGTTGTCGATAAAGTAGAGGCTATGGTTAAGGCTGGCATACCAGTTATGGGTCATGTAGGCCTAACTCCTCAGAGAGCATTAAGGTTAGGTGGCTATAAGTTGATGGGCAAGAATGTTGAGCTTGCTGAAAAGATAATAGAGGATGCCAAGGCCTTAGAAGATGCAGGAGCCTTCGCGGTAGTCATAGAGTTTACTGTAGCTGAGGTTGCGAGGATAATAACGGAGAAGCTTAGTATTCCGACCATATGTATAGGTTCGGGACCCTGGTGTGATGGGCAAGTATTAGTCATTCACGATATACTAGGTTTATCTGAGGAGACGCCACCTTTCGCGAAGAGATACGTTGATCTATCAAGTATAATAAGAGATGCTGTTAGCAGCTATGTTAAAGATGTTAGGAGCGGGGGATTCCCATCAGACGAGCATACAATGTTTATGAAGAAGGAAGAATACGAGAAGCTTGTTGAGAAGTTGAGAGGATAAGCTTTTAGGGTAGGGGGGTATCCTGGATACCAGGGTATCCCAATTTGCCTCTCTTCGACCCGCAGCCGAAGACAAGTAGAAAAGACTTCTATAACCGCGAAAAAGAACTAGAATTATTCAGAAAATCTATTGAGAAATCACCTCTCACACTAGTACTGGGTCTTAGAAGATACGGTAAAACATCACTAATATTAACGGGACTCAATGAGTCTACTAAGCCATATTTATTCATTGACTGTCGTCTTCTCCCTCAAGGCATGTTAAGTATAGCCGATTTACTCGAACTCTTCGAGAAAGCATTCAATGATTTCATAAGAAAACACCATCGCATAAGGTATAGGTTGCTAAAAATACTTGAGGGCATTAAGGGAATTCGCATCCACGGTATATCAATAATGATTAATCCAAGGAAAACAAGCTTCAACTCTATAGCTGATATACTCACAGCTATAAACGATCTAGGCGAAGAAATAATACTTGTAATAGATGAAGCACAAGAACTTAGGAGACTCGCTCGTTATAGAATGGATAGCATCCTAGCATATGCATACGATAATCTACGCAACGTGAAGATAATATTATCTGGTTCACAAATAGGACTCCTATACCGTTTTCTAAGAATAAACGATCCACAAGCACCTCTCTATGGAAGAGCTTACAC
>JALWGO010000233.1 GCA_027038805.1 Thermoprotei archaeon | reverse complement strand
TATGGGCTAGTAATGGTACGAGGCTTGCAACGCTTGATAGTGCTAATGGTGATGTAAGGATCGTTGACCCAGTATACTATACATACTATGAGGCAAACTACACCATACCATACGATACTAATCTCGTAGGACAAAACCTAACCATAATAACATACCTATATGATTCAAGTGGAACACTCGTAGAGGGGCCGACGACCCAGTCGGGTATTGTAGTAAATTCTGCAACAGCTCCAGTACCAGAGCCTATTCTAACGCCAATAATAGCTGTTATAGTATTGTTTGCGGCAGTATACTTTGTGATGAGGAGAAGATAGTTAGTTTTCTCTAGTTTAACTCTTTTTTAATCTCGTTTCGGTACATATAGGTGTGTTATAAAGTCTCCTACTTGGACTCCGAGTTCTCTTGCAATGGGTCTGCATTTAGCTCTCAGCATGTATAGTATGGGTTTACCTATAATGTCTTTTATATCTGTGAGGTATTCGAAATGCGCCATTCCCTTAGCAATTATGATATCTGTTTTCTCTAAATGGTTGCGTAGTTCTTGTGAGATCTCATCTAAGAATATACTTGAGGCATCAGTACCTGTTTCAATTATTTTGCTAAAACTCTCATTTAACTCCAGTTCCTCAACCTCATATACTGTTACATCGTTTTGAAAAGAGCCAGTCTTTACTACACCCACCACTACTGCGCCACGCCTACGTAGCTCCTCTGCGAGCAAACGGTCTAGAGCTGCTTCACCCGCGTTATCTAATAAGTACAATACGGTTTTAGAATACACTCTCTCTAAGATGTCAATATTTTCCAATCCCCTCACATCTAATGAATGGAGAGCCTCTACTAGCTCGCTTAGACTGGGTGGAGTATAGCCTGCAACACCAAGATCAAGAGCATTTCCCAGTAGGCTAGCCTTTACTGCGAGCTCCAGTCTCTCTCTATTGTTAGCAATAGTGTTCAGTAACCTCCTTACCTCCTTGTATACTTTCAATCCATCAATATTTGCTCTATGCTTAAAATCACGGTAAGGATCTTCGAGGCCAGTAAGCCTTTTAACTAGTCGGAAGAGGTTTGTGGCAATTCGAGTAACATTAGTCTCACCACTAAGTATATAGTTGGAAAACTCTCTAAGCACGTATCCTAGGTACTCAACACTCTTCTCCGCTTTCACAATGTTTTCGAGCTCATTGTATCTGACATAAACTATACATGGAATACAATCAGCATGTAACTTCATAGGACATCGTGCACCACTTGAAGGAAGAGTTTTTAGGGAAAAATAAAGCTAGCCAGCAACTCCTTGAAGAATTTTCCTTAGTAACTCGTCATTCCCCTTCGAAAGCTCCTCTATAACCTTATTTATAAGCTCGTCATCGCGAGTAAAGGTTCTCAACAAGTACGTTAGAACAAAATTTATACTAGCCCTATCATTTGCAAAGACTTTTTCCATTATCTTATAAGCTTTCACGGGTTCTTCTACAAATAATTCTGCGAAACGCTTACGATAACTTCTCATTGAATACACATCAAGTATTGTTGAGAGCCCCGGCATTACTTCAAGCTTCTTAGAGAGCTCCTCAACGATCTTTTCAAGTGTTTTATCACTAACGTTTAAATTAAGAAGAGACATGATTACTCACCTCCTGATTTGAATAAATCTCTCCTTACAATAGTCCTCTTAGGAAAAGCGTATAGGGGGTGCCTTAGAACTTCTACCTCGTATTCTTCCTTAGCCCTAGTGGTTCTAACTAATACTACAATATCGTATATATCTATTCCTGGGATATTCTTGGCCCCAGGATCACCGGAGAATGTATAAAAACTTGTTATGCCGTGTTTTCGTCTCAGCAATACATTGTTTAAATGGGAACCCAAGTACACGTTAATATTGGGGTAGAGCTCTAGTAACGTGTTTAGACTATGTATTGCTAGAAACTTCGGTTTAATCGTACTATCTACTCTAGCATTTTCAGCAGCTATTTCTTGTAGGCTCACGCTAACTGGGTTTAAAGCGCTAATAATAACCTCGTTGAGTACACGTTTAGAGTCGAAGCCTAAACGTTTTGCTGATTGAATAATAACTCTTTTGATTTCATCTGGAGCCCTCACATAGCTCCTAATTATAGCGGGTCCCCCATAACGTGCTATTAATGGTATTAGTGGGACAAGTGATAGGTCTAAGCTGTTTATACCAGGCTCTACTATTATTAGGGTTTGCGATCCACGTGGAATACCTATTATTAGATCGTCTATTTCCTTTATGCCAGTTTTATATATCGTTGAGGTATCTATGGCGGGTATCTCATGGGGAACTATTGGTACGGCTAGGTCTATGACAGCGTCTTTTCTTAGAGTAAAAGTTATCTCCGATAATGGTATACTTACTCCACGCACCTTTAATATACGCATATATCTAACTATTTTACCGTATTCAAGCCTATAGTTTAGCTCTATAACAGTATCAGAAATATATTCCTCTACACTTACCTCGGACTCAGTATAACTTCTAGGCTTCTCAGATATTAGTAGAGTAGTAACTCCAGCCCGCTTAAGCTCCCTTAACAATGTAGTCGTTAACAATTCTCTTGCCTTTTCTAGTCCAAAGGTCTGGATGAGAACGGTAACACTATCAATAACGACCCGTTTCACGCCTTCCTCGAGAGCCATCATAAGTACTCGCTCGATTATTAGTCTAGCAGCTTCCTCGTTATGTAATGGTATAGCTTCTATAAACGTTACAAGCCCCTTTCTCTCGAGATCGTAGAAGTCCATTCCCAGGCTTTTCATAAAAGAATAAAACGAATACCTACCCTCCACGAAGCTTACATAAACACCTTTCTCGCCCCTATGGGCTCCCTCGTAGATAAACTTAGCGGCAAAGCTAGTCTTACCGCTTCCAGGCGGTCCCTCTACAAGAATCGTAGAGCCACAAGGTACTCCACCTCCAAGGAGATCATCTAGTCTCTTAATGCCTAGAGGACACAACGAGGGTTCTCCCGTATCTATCGTTGAGAGGAGCAAGTCCTCTTCAATCATATTACTTTTCCTCAAATACTTATATTGCGTATTTTATACTACTTATTATTTTTGTCTGGAAATAATTCTTAGAAGATATGATCACCTATAAATAAATAAGATAAAATATACATACTAATATTATTGCACAGTTTTTACTAATCTCAATTATATTGTAATATAAGGATAGATAATGCTTTTTACTCGCCCCAGCATTCACACTCTTTCTCCCGCTTCTCCATAAACAGTTTGTCAATGCTATTAAGTGCTTTGAATCCCTCCTTTAAACAAGTCCTAGCAGCATCTCTATCATCTTTTACTAGCAAGTCTCTTATTTCATTGAAATCAATTACGTGTTTGCCTGGATTTACACCCAATCTAAGTGTCATCGAGTAATTGAGAAGTATCTTTGCTAAATATACGAGAAAACATGTAATACTATAGTCTCCTCTATCAAATTCCTCCTTCGCTAAGTATAATATTTTTCTTGCTTTATCACGTACTAATACATATTCCGGTTGAGGCGGCACCCATTATCCCCCTTAACACTATACTGTTTCAACCACACAGTGACTTGTATCTATGGTTTCCGGTATTTCTTCTCCTCTTAGAATTATATCTACAACGATGCTTATTGCTTCACCAATAGACATTAGAGTAGTTGATATAGAAGTACACGTCGAGGTATAAAGAAGAGCCCTCCTAACATTAGAGGGCCATGGTACCTCCTCATAGATCTCCCTATACTTCGTCTTATATGCGAAGAAACCTAGGACTACTTCCGCTCCAATGTTCTCTGTATAGTTTCCAATGACGTTGAGTAGCCCCGCATTTACCCAGAACTTCTTTACCGTAGCATTCATCTCTATATCGTAGATGCCGATTAATTCAAACCCGTTAACGAATCCGTATCCAGCCGAAATGATAGTGAAGTCAATTGCTTCTAGGAGAAAGGCTCGTCTTATAAGCTCTCTATTTAGAACCCTATACAGCCAGCCATCATATACACTTAAGGCCGTTCCCACCGGATTATTTATTACTCTCCCTAACTGGCTCTCACGAGCTAAGACCAGTCTACGCCTATACTCTTCATCTAAGTAGTCTAGTACACTTCTCCGCGGCCCCTTGGGAAAATATTCCCTAACTCGCTTCCTCTTAGAGCACTGTGTTATAATTAGTATTGGAGAGCGAGGCGAATAGACCACCCCAGATACTATGGGATCGTTTTCGAACTAGTAGTATTTAACACGTTTATTCATATATTATGATACAAAATAAAATTATCTGAAGATCAACAAATAAGTGTCTAGACACTAAAACAAAAATATAAGGGTAAAGAACATAGTCTTTTATGGCCCTCGCCCCTCTAACCGTGCCCCGAGTAAACGGGGTGGGGTGAAGAGGGGATCCGTCGGGCGGCATCTATCCTCCCATTTAGTATTACTGGTGCGTGTGGTTGTATGTTAAAGCCGTTGTAAACGCTACCGTGAGGAACGGCTACATTCTCTTAGTTAGAAGGAAGAAAAGTGAAGGAGATCCATGGTCTGGTGATATAGCATTACCTGGTGGGATGATAAAGACTGGGGAGAGCATAGTTGATGCGGGGCTTCGCGAAACTTTTGAGGAAACTAGTATTCTCCCGAAAAGCCTTTATGTTTATGGTGTGGTAGGAGTGGAGTATCCTAGAAATGCTCCCTGGCTTAGAACAGCAATATTATTATCAAAGCCTAGAGGAGAGCTTAATATAAGGCCTGGACTAGAGGTTGACGATGTCTTCTGGTTTAATCCAAGGCGTTCAAATGCTTATCGCCTACTATTTAAGGATAATAGGCTTGTCATAGGCTATAGTGTCCATGGCGGGGTTCTATGGGGCATGACTTGGAGGGTTATTCGTAAATTAATAGCTAGAAGTATTATATAGTATGTGATTTTAGAGTATAGGCTATAGAGTAAAACCAGTGTGATCTAATGTAATATAGTGGTAGTCATGGGGAAATATGTCTGTGTTAATGGGAAAATAGTTGAGGGTTCTGAGACAAGTTTTAGAAAAGAAGATATTATATTTCATTTGGAGATATTTAGTGATTATCGTGAATGGGCCGATAAGGTTAGCTTAGATACAAGACGTAAGAGAGCGTTATTATCAATAACAGATAATAGCGAATTACTATATCTCTCCCAGTTCTTAGGATCTCCTTTCGGATTAACTATTGAGAAAGATTCTAATAAAATAGCCTGGCTCCCACCTAAAGATAATTTTCACCAAGAACTCTTTTCGACAATAAAATGTAAGAATTTAACTAGTTTTCTACGCGAATTATTCCATTTTCTTGTGAGTAAGGTTTCTGATAGAATAGAGGAAATAGACTCTGAACTCGATAAGATAGAGGAGAGCTTGGCTAGAGAGGAGACTGTAGAGGCAAAACGATTCCTTAGAGTGCAGAGAAAGTTACGTCTGGTGAGGAGGACTACGAGAAATCTTCTCCACGTTGTCTTGAAGTCTAAGGGCTTACAAGGAGTTCTCCCAGAAGTGCTTAGAGGATTAGAAGATGACATAGTCTTGCTTGAAGACCATTTAACTCAGAGTTATGAGAGACTAAACACTATGTTAGGGCTATTACACGATGTTGACTCAGACAAGCTGAATAAGCTTGTAGCAAGGCTAACAATGTTCTCAATGATATTCCTACCCCTAACACTAATAGCGAGCATCTACGGTATGAACTTTAGGTATATGCCCGAACTCTATCATCCCTACGGCTACTTTATAACCCTCACAGTAATGGCTCTAATAGCTATCATAATGTTAGTATACTTTAAGAAAAAACACTGGATCTAAACCTCTCGTCCAAGAAAAAGGTGCTGGAGAATTGACTAATACTAGGATAGTAGAAGAGTACGCTATCCTCCTATCATCTGGAGCATTACTAGAGGTTGCAGGTTACCCCAAGCCTGGTAACGTTCATCGTCTTAGAGACTATGAGGATATATGGTTTGAAGACTTCCTAATATCTTCTCATATCATATTATTGAATAACCTAAGAGCCATGAAAAGAGGGTTGAGAGGGGTAAGAGGAAGATATAGTATTGGAGACCTAGTATACGACTCGCTTAAACGTTCAATGAGGATCCACGGAGGCGGTAATACTTGTCTCGGAATAGCATTGATATTGCACTCCCTAGCCTATACTGCTGGGTACATGGTCAAAAACAATGATAGAATAACGGCTAAGACTCTAGTAGGTAGAGTTCCAAGTATACTGGAACAGTATACTACGCCCTATGATTCAGTTATGTTTTATCGAGCTGTTAGAGCTGCTAGTCCATCCTATATACGTGAAACAGATGATACTGGCATATACCCTAACGTATGGGATAGAGAATACGAGAAGAAGCTCATAGAACGCGGAATAGGAATGTACGAGATACTAGTATATTCTTCTAAAGGGGATCTCGTGGCACGAGAAATAGTTAACGGGTACCCTAATGTCCTAAAGGCGAAAGAGTTTCTCGAGAAAATAGTTGAAAAAACCAGGTGGAATTACGCTGTTATAGGCGTATTCCTATACTTGGGCTCTAATCTCATAGATACAGTAGTGTCTCGTACTATAGGATATGAGAATGCTGTGAGGGTTAGAGAGATCCTTACGAGAGTTTTTGAAAAGTATACGGAGACTATAGAGAGTGATAGAGGGTACGATGAATTATTCAATGAATTACTGAAAGTTGATGAGAAGCTGGTAAAAATGAATGCTAGACTGGGGGCAATAGCAGACCTAGTTGCTGCTACAATATCATTGTATGCGCTGGATAAGAAGAGAAGCTTGATCCACTAATCTAAAAAAGCCTAGTAGTTAAGGTCAGCCCTGGCCACTCAGCTCATCGAGTCGTCTAAAGGGTGTGTCTACATCATCCCATAGATACACTATTATGCTTGGTTTATTTAAGCCTAGCTATTACTAGTAATAGAGTTGTGTCTTGAAACTAAAAGTAAAAGACCTTGACAACACTAGTATAAGCGAGGGCTAGAAGGTAATGGAGGAAATAAGGGGATGGCTTCTCCTTGCAAGGTATAGTGAAATAGCATTAAAGGGTAAGAGTAGTAGGAGAAGAATGGAGGGTCTCCTAGTAAAAGCTATAAAAGACGCATTAAAATCCCATGGCTTCTATGATAAGAAGGTAGAGGTACGTGAAGCCCGCATATGGGTTCATGGATTTGAAAGTGAGGAGGAGGCACTAGAAGCTGGTAAGCGTGTTGCTAGGGTAATGGGTGTTGTTAGTGTTTCACCAGTAAAAGGATTTCTACACAGTGGTTTAAACGATATAGTTGAGCTTGGAAGAAAATTCTTCAGTGGTAGAGTTAAGGGGAAAACCTTTGCTGTTAGAGCTAGGAGAGTAGGTGAACATGATTTTACAAGCAAAGACGTTGAAGTTAGGCTTGGAGAAGCATTACTAGAAGAGGGTGCTAGTAGAGTAGACCTTGAGAACCCGGAATATACTGCATACGTCGAGGTACGCTGGGGTGAAGTATACTTCTACGACAAGATAATACGTGGGCCGGGAGGACTCCCCATAGGAAGCGAGGGTAGGGTTCTCGCATTATTCTCGGGTGGAATAGATTCACCAGTAGCAGCATGGCTTATGCTTAAGCGAGGCTGTATGGTAGACTACGTCTTCTTCAATATTGGTGGAGAACCCCATGTGAAGAAAATGTTACCAGTAGCAAAGGTTCTAGCAGACTATTGGAGCTACGGCTATTACCCGAAACTCTATATCGTTGACATAAGACCCATAACACTACTGTTATCCGAGAAGACTCCAGAGCACTTGAGGACAATAATATTGAGGAGGATAATGAAGAGAATAGCCTCTATAATAGCGGAGAAAACGGGCGCTAAAGCACTAGTTACTGGTGAAAGCCTAGGACAAGTTGCATCTCAAACCCTACAAAACATAGTCGTAATAGACCAGGCATCACCAACGACTGTGCTAAGACCATTGATAGGATTTGATAAACAAGAAATAGTCGAGTTAGCGAGAATCATAGGAACCTACGAGTACTCTATAAGACTAGAAGAATACTGTGCACTAAATGTACGCAAACCAACTACACGTGCCAATATTAGAGAGGTATTGGAGGCTGAGAAACAGTTAGGAGAACTAGATAATGTAATCAAAATAATAACAGACAACGCGGAAATAGTTAATCTAAGAAGACTAGACATGAAAGTTAGGGAACCGGAGCCAAAGATTATTGGTCTACAACACATAGTATTAGGAGAGAATAGAAGATAGGTAATAAGTACGAGAAAGAGGATTCTAGTGATAGGAATGTTTAGAGGCCCTTACGGGCGAAGAAGTATATTGCAAAGGTTATAGCAGTCAGTATTATTCCTAATACCATGGCTATAATCCATAATCCTCCAGTTCCAAAGCATATCGGGATAAAGAATATTATAACGCAGCCTCCAACACCCACACTTGTACTCGTGTTGGTGGGCTGGGATTCCTGTATGCTTAGTAGTGTTCCAGCAAATACTAGTATGAATCCTATGATGATTATTAGGAATCCTATTAGCCAAAACCTGCTTAGTGGGGATTCCTCAACCGGGCCGTAGTAGGTCATTATGGTACACCTCTATAGGTTGTTAGTGGGAGGAAGAATGTTATGAGCGTTAATACAGTTAATATTATGGCTAAGACGAGTAATAATGTTGTTACATTCTTGTTCGTACCAAATACTATTGGTATGGGGCCGATTATTACTACTCCTCCACCTTCAACTCTACCATGTTTTCCAACCATAAATATGATTGACAACAATAACACTATGAAGCCTACAAACATCAATACTATACCAGCTGTTACTAGGTCAAAGCCCGTCATAGCCCTATATCCTCCCATCTAACAGGTTACTAGAGAATACTACCCAAATTAAAATAGCTTCTATTAAAGATGGTCAAAGGCAAAGTTTATATAATGAGACTAAGAGGAGAAACCCATAAGAGGAAATGGTAGGAGAGTTGTCCCACAGTGTATAAGTATGCACGTGTTTTGGAGAAGACCCCTCAATATTGTAATAGCGTTCTAGTAGGCTATGAGATATGAGAGCCCTACGAATGCTTCTAATATTGTCAATTATAGCGATAGCCCTTTTATCAACTATACAAGCTACAAGTGCCTCTAATGCTAAGTGGACTATAATGGTATACCTAGATGGAGACAACGACTTAGAAGCTGCAGCATTAATCGATCTAAAGGAAATGGAGTATGTTGGTTCGACGGATGAGGTAAACATTATCGTATTAGTTGACCGAGCTGAAGACTACTATGAGGAAGGTCTAGAAGGGTATCTGGATGCTGGTTCTTGGAGTGATACGAGAATATACTATGTTGTGAGGGATACCTCTTCGAGAATAGGGTCAAGGCTCATTAAATCTCTTGGAGAACGAGATATGGGTGACCCCGATACACTACGAGACTTCATAAAATACACGGTATCGAATTATCCAGCAGATCATTATATGCTGGTTATATGGGATCACGGCTCTTATCCGGGCTTTGTAGCATTAGACTATAGCCACAACGACATGCTAACGGGTGAAGAGATAGGTCAAGCATTAAAGGAGGCGGGAGTTCACTTAGATATAATAGCCTTCGACGCATGTCTTGTCTCAACTATAGAGATGGCATATGAGGTAATGGATTACGGTGACTATATGACTGCTTCAGAGGAAATAGAGCCAGCCCCCGGCTACCCATACGACGAGATACTATCAAGCCTAACAAGTAATCCAACCATGACTCCACGCGAGCTAGCAGTAACTATCGTTAACAAATACTATAGCTCACTAGTTGATAGCAGGTATGGATCATATATCACTCTAGCAGCAATAGATTTAAAGCAAATAAGAGATGCCATACCATTATTTAAAGAATTCGTGAAAACAGCATACGATGATGTTGAAGCCTTAAGGCTTGCAAGAGAAGGAGTAGACTTCTTTGGAGGAGGAGTAGATCCAAGTGCGGGAGCATCACAAATAGACCTTATCTCCTTTCTAAAACAAGTATCGGCTCAAGGCGGAGTCTTAGGAAATAGAGCCGAGAGCCTTGCCAACGCGGTTGAAAATGCAGTAGTAGAGTTTAAAGCTGGTACAATGCATCGAGGATCCCATGGCATATCGATATATTTCCCTCTGAGATATAATAGAACAGTCTATGAGGCAGCGAGTAGGTTTGGATTCGATACTGGGTGGAGTAAAGTCTTAGAAAAAACTGTAAACGTCGATGTGAATATCACGGTAGCATCCGGGGAATCATATACAGTTAATACAACGAATATAGCAAGCGAGCTCAACTTGACGAGACGGTACCTGGACTTAGATATTGTCGGTACAATAGACTTTGACGGTGATGGAGCTGAAGAACTAGTAGTCATAGCAGATGGTTACGGCGATCAACTCTACACCGTATTAATGATGTTGAAATACTATAATGATTCAAACAAGCTCCTACTAGCATACAATGATACGATATTCAATCTCAGCTATGATTATATGCTAAGTGTTGTAGACGCTTTCGGAAGAGACGTAGACAACGATGATATGGATGAATTATTTATTGTCTTAACGGCATCAGATCAATACAATAACTCGGTAACAATATTCTTTAGATATGATTATAAAGACGGCTACGTTTACCGTAACGGAAACTATATAATGAACTTAGACTCCTATTCGGCTGCACTAGGTGATTTCGATGATGATGGTTTAGCGGAGCTAGTTTTAGCTGGAACATACTATGATGAAAACTATGGAGAATATTTTAGCGAGTTCTTTATAGTCGATACAAGTTCTCTAGAGGTAGAGGACGAATATTATGTTGAATCAAATGAGAATACTGTGAGCGAGATAACGGATATCGCTGGAGGATACTTTAGCTCCCAAGAACAAGAAGATCTGGTAGTAGGTGTAAACGACTATTCTCTAGGGCTAGGTGGTATAACGGATTATGCGGGAGAACTATACGTAATACGATTATCTAGTGGAGAACTACAGGTACTAGAATTCAATAATACTAGTGGAATAGAGATATCGGCTCTAGAGCTAGGCGATATAGACTCGGATAACCGGAACGAGCTACTAGTATTAGCAAACGACTACTATGCCTCTACTCACAACCTAACACTCTATGAATGGGATAACGGCTTAAAGGTACTTGACCAAGCATACATGGAGCCAGGGCGCTGGTATCCCTTTGAGGTCGGAACCTTCGATATTGATGGCGACGGCATAGTTGAAATACTATTATATCTAGTTGAACTAGACGAGGAAAATAATCCGGTAGGAGGTACAATAGACATATACTCATGGCTTCCCTCAGATAAAACCTTCAACTACGAGGCATCAATAGACGTATGGTCAGAGAACTTTACAATACCAGTTCCCATAGACTTGAATGGAGACGGACTAGTAGACATGGTATATGTAACCCAATACAATGGTACAATAAATGTTAGTATAGGGAAAATAGAAAACTATGTCGACCCAACCGGGCTAATAATAGGGAGAATAATAGACTCGCAGGGAAGACCAGCATACAAGGCTAACGTAACAATACTAATCCCCCATAGCTCACGAGTACTAACAACACAGACAGATCAAAGAGGATACTTCATAGTCCGAGTAGCAGCGGGAACATATTTAGTAGAAGCATCCTGGATAAACGAAGGCATAGAAGAAAACGCTAGCGCCATAGTAAGGCTCTCCCCCAAGGAGAACTTAACACTAACCCTAAGACTAAAACCAGCTGGCCCCCTACCAACAACCACTACTACTCCAACAACTTCTCCCACTCACACAGCTACAACTACATCAACTACTACGACTACTACGAAGACTACCGCAACTACTAGTTCAATGCAATCACAGACAACGCAAACCACTACTCAAACAACAACAAGTACTCAAATACAAAGTACTACAACTACTAAAACAAGCCCAACAACCCATACCACCACATCACCTACAACAACTACTCCTACAACCTCCTTGACAACTCCGTCTAAAACAGTAGAGCCAGGAATACTTAGTGGAATCAATACATATCTAGTGATAGTAGCAGTAATAATCATAGTAATAGCAGCTATAGCGGGCATAGCCTTATCACGTAGAAAGAAAAGAGTCCAATACCCACCACTACCTCCACCGCCTCCGCCACCACCACAGTACTAGGAGAATATTTTTCCAATGTAGTTGAGGTATACTTTTTCCTCTATTACAACCTCGTGAGAATGTATTCTCTGTATAGTTGTGTTTTCTTGATATTAGAATACATGATAGTATCCACTATAACTGTTAGAATATTAAGAGAGGCTCGGTGGTCGCACCCTTCCTCATAGTTCCTGCTCGGTCCCCGTTAAGTCTTCATTGCCTCTAATTATTGTTCCAAGTGTTAGTGTTATATTAGGCTTTTAGCTTACTATACTGTGTACGGGGTCAGGGCTTCCTATGAAGAATATCGCCTTATTTATTGCCGCCTCAATTATACTGGTATTAGTCATTGTATCGCCTCTACCAGTAGTAGTACGTGTTACTCCTCCTCCAGTTATAGCTGTCAAGAAAGTAGTAGTGGAAGAAACTACTAGTGTACCAGTAAACGTTACTGTTGGTGAAGGATCTAGTACTGGTAATGAGACTATAGGCTTTATCTGGGGGCTACCAGGTAACCCATCATACTATGTTAGGATTACAGCACTAGACGTGTACGATGAGAATACTTGGCGTCTCGGAAAATATAGTCTTCACGAGATTATGGGGCTGCTACCAAGTACGAATACTACGATAACAATTAGCGTTAATGAGTCATCTAATTCTTCTATCCGTCTAGTTAATAACACTAGTATACCCGGCACAATATCTATTGAGACTTCTTTCTCAAACGTGACAAGCATAGTTGTACATGTAAATATAACTAGTTTAGACCTAATACCAACGATTCAGCCTAGCATAAAGATAATACCTGTCCCCCAACCAGTCATCTACGATAATCTGAGCAAGTGGCTTAGAGTACAAATTCCGCGCTTCCTAGCAGATGATTCCAATAAGTTTATTGCCGCGAGAACACTCTATCTAACAAATACAACAAACTACTCTATCATAGTGAAATGGCCTACTAATTTCAAACCCTTCCCCTTCACAACCAATAACTCCCTGGTAGAGAAGGCATTATCAGTTAAAATAGCATCAATTATAGGGCCTCCAGCACACGAATCCTCGAAAAGAATCCAAGAATACGCTCAATTGCTCCGAAGAGAATTTTATACTAAAAGCCTCCGAATGCTATTAGAATACTTGATAAGCTTCCTACAAAGCGCCACGAGATATGATCCTAATCCACCGCCAACGCCTAAGAATAGAGACATGGTAGACTACTTCTTGTATACTTCGCTTAAGGGTAGTTGTTTGCATTATGCTACAGCATTAGCCGTATTATTACGTGATATGGGGTTAAAGGCGCGCGTAGTATTGGGCTATATCACCCAACCATATAATGAAACCCATCAAGTCATACGTAATCCGCCACACCTTTGGGTTGAAATATACGTTCCAGGCTATGGGTGGCTTCAAGTAGACCCAACACCACCAGCAGCATCATCAGAGCCTAGCCCAAGAGTTCTATCAGGAGTAGAGAAGAATATTAGCAGATATGTTTCGGGAGAGTTTAAACGAGAAGTAGAATCCTATAAGAGGACGAATAGGCTTAACCCAAGAGAACCAGTTGAAGTTAATGGGACGAAAATCAATAACACAAGGATTTCAACAACTATAACTACTATAACAGTTAGAAACACTAATACTAGTAGTTTTCAAGTAAGCTTGCAGTGGATTGCTTCAAGCTTACTTGGAGTGGCTTTAATGGCTTATGCTAGTATCATTGTTGTAAACTTCTATGAGAAGAGGAAGAAGAGACTAGGGGAGAGCGAGGTTAAGGAGCTTCTCCGCGAAATAGCGTTGAAGAAGAATATTAGCTTACCAGTAGACTATATGACTCCTAGAGAAGTAGTATTAAAAATAATAGAATACTATCCAGAGCACATTAAACTAGAACTTATAAAATTCTTAGAAGCCTATGAAAAGTCAAGATATGGTGGGAGAAGAAAACTCCTAAACGAAGCACTCCAGAGACTGAGAAACATATACAGCATGGTGTAGTAGAGCATTGGAGCTAGGACTCGTATTAGGGTTAATATTAATTCTAGGAGCATATATGGGCCTACTAGTATACTATGACAGTATCCTAAGGCTAAGACTCTCACCACTGCTTGTTGGGGTAAAGGGGAGGATTTATCCTTTAGAAGAATTAATTATCGGGAAGAAGATTAAGGGGCAAATAGATCCATTAGAACTAGAATCAATTTACACGAGGAGAGACCGGGCACTAGGGTATACTAGCCTCTTTATAACAGCGGTATCTGTTCTTGGCGCAACAGCAGTTGTAATGTTAATTGTTATAGGGGAAACATTACTTATAATAGTACCCCTCTCCCTTATATTATACCTTCACTTATACGTTTACAATTGGTCGGGAAATATAAGAGTGAGCCACTATATACGTGAGAGCGAGGGCTCCTATATAATAGGAATAGACGTTAAGGCTCCGATGAACTCTAAGATAATGGTGGTAAACGAGCCTCCAGTAGGAGAAGTCTACGGTTCGACAAGAGCTTGTGGTGAAGGACATGTACGATTAGAGTATATTTGGAAGCCAATACAGAGTAGAAAATACTCTTGGAAACCACAACTAATACTAGTAGAGGAAGCGGAGAAGCTTATGAGACTAGACTTCTCAAAAAACATAACATTCACAGTAGAACCTGCTCTTAAAGTAGAAGCTAGGGGAAAAGAGGGTAGGAAAAGATTCGGAGAACACGTTGGTCTTAGACTCTTTGGGACTATACGTGAACCAGAGGTTGTTGGAGTTAGAGAGTACATTGTGGGCGATAGGCTAAAAGACATTATCTCGAAGAGTTTATTGAAGCCGGGTGGCCCAAGAGTTAGAAAGTATAAGGAATTATTAGAGGGCCCTACTAGGGGAGAAGAGGTCTCCCATAATAGGATTGCATTCATACTAGGTGATTTGGCCCGCTTATCTAACAATTACCGTGAGAAGATATTCTCGCTTATCCACTCATTAGCCATAGATCCTCGTAATGATATTCGTGTCTTCATAGATGTTAACGGTGAACTCTACGAGGCTCCATTAGACGGCATCACTGAGGTAGACTTGGAGGGTCTTAGGAAACTAGATAATAGTATTCTCTATGAGTTGGATAGAGTTTTCATAGACCCCTCAATCACCGTGGATGTCCCATTAGATAAAACAGTACTCGTCCTCCCCTATGATTGGCGTGTAGAGGTTTTAGAATCCTATAGGAATGCTTGGAAGAAATATCTTGGTGAAATAGAAGATGCGTTTGGATATGTTGAGAAAATATAGTGTTGTAGACATAGAAGGCCTCTTACTCAACACGCCGTTACTGTTATTCGAGTATTACGCTATTACAAGAATAATTGGTAGCAATGTTATCAACGTTATAGCGTTAGCACTATTATTTGTTCTTGGAGTATTCTTTAACAAGTATACTGGTGCTATATCTATAATACTGTTAGGTTATCTTGCATACACGTTGAACTTTAATGTATTATTATTTGCATCACTATGGCTCACAGGTATAGCTGTTTCAAATAAAGCTAGATTCTTAGACAAGCTGCTATCATATATGTTTGTTATATCATTTAACGCCTATCTCTTGCCAGTAGACCTGCATGTCTACTTACTAGTGGCTTTGATCCCAGTACTATTATACCTGTCCGTAGTGCTTTCTAAGCATACTATAGCTCAACTCTCAATATCATTGATGCTAGTGTCTATTATTGTCGCTTTATCTAGAGTTACTGGTTCTATTCTCACTTTAAATATGTTCGTGTTTACTATTGCTGTTGCAATATATCTAGCCTATAACACTATAGAGAAAGCTACCAAGGAGGCTTAATACTCTCTACAATGGCTCTAACAAGCCTCTCTTTCTCTCTCCTCAATTGTTCTTCGCCGAAGACTAGTCTATGGACAAGTATTTTTGGTGCAAGGTATTTTATATCATCCGGTATAATATAGTCTCTACCACGAACTGATGCTAAGGCTTTAGCGGCTCTAAGTAAATGTATTCCAGCCCTTATACTAGCACCGAGTACAACCCCCCTTGCTTGACGTGTAGCCCTAATAATATCAACTATATACTCTATGAGTGGTTCCTCCACCCTAATGCCTTTAACCTCACTTATAGCTGATAATACCTCGTCTCTATTTGTAACGGGTTCTAGGACGGGTTCCTCTCCACCTCTCTCATGGTCTCTACGCAGTATTTCTATCTCTTTATCTCTACTCAGGAATGAGAATTCTAGGGAGAACATGAATCTATCAGTACTAGCAAGGGGTAAGGGGAAGATGCCTTCACGTTCGTACGGGTTTAACGTTGCTATAACCATGAAGGGGTAGGGCAACTTTATTTCCTCTCCCTCAATGTTGACGTAGCCTTCCTGCATTGCTTCTAGTAGTGCGCTCTGGGTTTTCGGGCTCGCACGGTTAATCTCATCAACCAACAAAACATTAGTGTGTATGGGTCCGAGGACTAGTCTAAGCTCCCCTGTCTTAGGGTCAAGGATTTTTGCACCGATGATATCCGTGGGGAGCATGTCTGGAGACATCTGGATACGCTTAAACCCTAATCCCAGGCTCATAGCGAAGAGTTTTATCATCAATGTTTTACCTGTTCCAGGTAATCCTTCAACTATAACGTGTCCTCTACTCAATAATGCTATCAGTAACAATAATATGTCTTCTTCATGGCCGACTATATGTTGGCTTAAACTCTTGCTAAGCTTCTCGTAGAGTAAATTCGACATAGTCAAGGTACTCGCCTACTCAACGTTTAATTTTCGGAGATAATTATTTTAATACCTTGTGTCTAGAACACTCTAGCATAGGAGACGATAGTATTTACCGAGTTATTAGGCTACAAACATATAAAATATATCTATTGCAAATTAGTATTTCTATGGGGAGGAGTAGCACACTTATACTCTGAACATATTAGGAGGCGAGGAATTTGGAGAAAGTAGCAAGAGGAACCACTATAGGCATAGTAAAACTGGTATCAGAAATCGTTGAATGGCTAAAGCAGATTAGAACTCTTGTTACGAGAGAGTTTACTGGTAGACTGGAAGGCTTGTTTAAAAGAGATGGCAAGGAGGGAGAATTCGTATTAGAGGTACGCGATGGTAAAATCGTTGGCGCATGGCTTAAGGATGTAAACGGCGAAACCATTAGCGGAGAAGAAGTCTTAGATAAACTCTACGAGTACTTGCGTGGAGTCGAGGAAGGCTATATCGAGATAGTAGAACTTGATGAAAGCGGGATCTCATTAGACTTAGAATACAACAAGGAGATTTCATTAGAGAAAGAAGTATCCATTGACGACTTCTTCGACAGCTTTATAGAAAACAAGAAGCTCTGGCGTATAGAAGAGATCTTAGAAGAAGAGAAAAAGAAAGAGGAAATAGTTGCAAAAGAGATTGAGAAAGAAGAAGCTGAGAAGAAGGAAGTAGAGGAGGAGAAGAAAGAGGAGGAAATTATTGAAACAGAAGAGTATAAGAGAATTATAGAGAAACTAATACCCGAGTGGAGAATAGAGTCTGTAAGCGAGTCGGAAAAAGAATACGCCAAGAAGATACTTAGCGAATTATCCGGTGAGTCCAAGCAGGTTGGAAAGGGTCAGGATAGATTATTCAACGTGTTAAACCTACTTCTAGCCCTTTCAAAACAATATGATCGCCCCCTACTCTTATTATCACGTATTAATGACGAAGTATACGTTATGCTAGCTGAAGATGGTAGGATGAAGGGTGCTTACCGTATAGATGAGTTATCGCTACAAATACTTGAGGCTGGGTCAAAGGTCTTAAAGAAGCTCTCAATGAGAGATAGCGTACCATACACTATATATGAGGTTGAAGTAAAGGGTGAGGGAATGTTTAAGGGCTTTAAGAAACTATTGAAAAAACTATTTGGCGGAAAATAGCTTCTTTACACTGTGTGTTTACTTGTATGTATCTGTCTTACTAGTATATAGGGTGTTCTCGTAGGAATTTCTACTTCCCACCACCATATATCGTAGCGTTCTCGTCCCAGGGCGTCTATATTGCTTAATAGTCTTGGAAGCGTATCGGCTATTCTTATCTTCTCAATAGGTTTAACTATCCTCCCATCCTCTATTAGGAATAAGGCGTCTCTAGTAATAGTTGAAAACACGCCTTCAACATAGTTCTGTAGCCGTGTATACCAGTTATTTGTTACAAGTATACCCTTCTTCACCTCCCCTACGAGTTCGTCTAAGCTATAGGATCCCTCCTCTACTACGAGATTCCAGGGTCGTGGAGAAATCCATCCCGCATTACCAGTACTCTTCACACCCATTTTAGCAGCGGTTTTAGAGTTGTGGAGCATCGTCTTGAACACGCCTTTCTCTATTATCGGCTTAGAATATGTGGCAACACCTTCATCATCGAATCCAGTAGAGCCCGGTAGCTCTGGGTTTACTGCATCATCTATTAGTGTTAGTTTCTCTGAGCCTACTTTGTCTCCAGGCTTCTTGTTCATAAACATAGACATACCCATAAACGCCATAAAGGCTGAAGCCATCATACCCACAAGTCTCAATAAGTTGCCTGCGACCATGGGGGACAATATTATATCGTAGACTCCGGGCTCTATGCTTACACGATTCCTTGAATCCACAGCATATCTAGCAGCTATTGAGGCCATTTCCTCTATTTTTTCTAGGTTGAGTCTGCGGGAACCAATACTCCATTGCCCGCTTCCATCTTCTCCTGCGAAAGCTCTTAGATAGGCTTGTATGCTTGTAGAATCCTCGTAGAAGGAGGCATCTTTGCTCGTGGCTAGAGCCTTCTCATTATATGATAGTTTAACCATGCCTGCAACATAGTCTATTTTCTCCCTGTGAGCAGTCTCAATCATTCTCTCAACTATTTCTGAGGGATCCTCTATCTTATCCAATAACTTCTTATCAACTAGATCTAGTTTAACTGGTTCACCAGGCTCGGGGAGGGGCGCATAGAAGGGTGATTCATATAGTTTATCGGCGACGTCGATTAGTTCTTTTATAGTCTTTTCTACCTCGCTTAACGTTTTAGGAGACAACGATATGACTAGTATCTTTCTGTTCTTAACGAGGTATAGGTTTAATACTAGATCCCTCCACCGCTGTATAACACTTGGCTCACTATTAGCTAGCTTAACCATAACTGTTCTTCTCTGCTGGAGTAGGGCTGCTGCTTCATCATAGCCTTCACTTAATGCTTTTTCTACAAGCTTTTTACTAGCATCTAATAGTTCTTCCCTCATTTAGGTGCCACCCCCAATCTTATTTTTCTTAAACGAAGATCTGGTCCACCAAACCACACGGGTACTCCTTGCGCTGGTTCACCTTTACCGCATGTGCCAGCATAGAATCGGAGTTCTTTTCCGACAGCATCTACTTTGCTGTAGAAGGCTTTGGTTGTAACTTCTAATACAGGGTTTCTGACGAAGCCTTTGAGTTCACCATTTTCTACTAGATAGGCTTCTAGTCCAACATATCTCTGGCTCCAGCGTGTATCGTCTATATTCCACTCCATGTAGCTCTTAATGTATACTCCCAGTTTAACGTCTTCTAATAGTTCCTCGAAGCTGTAGTCTCCGGGTTTGAAGTAGGTGTTAGCCATACGTATTATGGGTTCGCTAGCATAGTCCATGGCCCGTGAGGCAGCATTACTATGAGTGCCGTATATTTTAGCCGTCCACCTGTTATGTAGGTGCTCGTATATTATGCCGTTGCGGTAAAGATATCTGGGCCTAGCTGGAACACCTTCATCATCGTATAGATAGAACCCATAGCTTCCGGGGATAGTCGGGTCATCTATAACAGTAGCATTCTCATTACCAATGCGTTCACCCAGCATGCCGGGTTTAATAAAGCTCATACCAGCCTGAGCTGCCTCTCTCCCCAATATACGGTCTGCTTCACTTGGATGCCCACAGCTTTCATGTACTACTAGTCCTACAACCTCGCTTCCAACAATAACATCTACCTCTTGTTTTGGCGGTTCCTTTGCTTCGTAGAGTATTTTCTCGTAGACTTTTACATCGTTGTCAAGGGTTTCATAGAGGCTCCATTCCTCGAGATTCTCTAATCCACCGCTTGCTCCGAGTTGCTCGAATCTCTGTATACTACCTTGTTGAGGCGACATTACCACGAGATTATAGAATACGGTTAGCCTTGGAATACGGCTGACAATAAATGCTCCATCACTGTTAGCAACTATTTTCTCTTCAATGCTTTCAATATAGTTTAAGAAAAATACTGGTACCTTAGCCTCACTTGGAGCCCTAGAGACTATATCCCATAGCTCACGGTGTACATTAATTTTTTCGTCTAAACTCATAGACGTGAAGGGCTTCTTCTCAACCACACTATACCTAGCCCTACCGACACGAGAGTCATCAAACTCTATTGGCTTCTTCATTAGCCTGGCATGGGCTTTAGCCAGTCTATAGGCTTTCTCAACAGCTTCTCTAACATTCTCGTTATCTAACTGATTTGTAGCGGAGAAGCCTAGGGCACCGTCAACTAGTACTCTTATCCCAATACCCTCCTTTAACTCTTGGCCAGCACCCATTATAGTACCGTTCCTTGAAACTATAGAGAAACTAGTATTCTTATGGTAGCGGGCTTCAGCATAACTCGCGCCAAGCTCTCTAGCATAGTCTACAGCATATAATACAAGATCTTCTAAACTCAACAAATAACGCCTCAACTAAAATTCTTCTAGGATAATCAGTGTTCTCAGAGCCTTAAAGAATTTACGTGTAAAAAACTCCACTCCTAAAAACTATTTCCGCTGTCCAGTCATCCACTAGGTGTTTTCCGATACGCTATTTTGGTGGAGGAGGCGGTGGTGGAGGTGGTTGTTGTGATCCGGATCCACCTTGTTGTTTTTTGAGAGTGTCTAGGATTTTCCTTAGATAGGGGGCTTCTTCTGAAGCCCTCATAGCCTCTATGATTATATTGTATACTTCTTCGGGTTTTGGCACTGCGTAGAGCATGAAGAAGCTCCTTGTTCTCGGAACATTTACTCCCCGTCCCCCTATTACTGCTCCTCCAACGGTTACTGTCTTTCCTACGGCTGCTCCCACTGCTACGTGGGATGAATCTTCTCCTAGTCCTAGTCCGGAAGCTGTTATCGGTATTATGTTTCCAAAATTGAATATTTTTCCAAGTATTCCCTTCTCTAAGACTATATCAGTTATATTGGAGTATAGTATTTCTCTTCTTAGAGTTCTCAGTCCCCGGTACTCCATGACTATTCCTCTATCCGTTATAATGAATCTGTGTGCTCTTCTATGTAGTTCTACTCCTATGATACCGATGACGCCTATAGCTATGCCAGTATAATATAGCATAGGGTAGAGGGGTTGTTTGAAATACCATAGTATTATTGGTAGGACTATGCCTATCACTATGCCTAGTATAAAGTACTTCCACACGATTTTTAGAACCGATACTATGAGCATTGGTACGACTATTAGTACAGCCCATAAGGTTAGGGTAGCATAACCCTTAATCAACGTACCCAGAAACGGTATTGTGGCAGCATAGGATTCAATGGTATCATGGTATAAGTAAAATACAACGCTTAAAACAATAATGTATATCCATAGTAGGTATAGGTGGGTAAAGGCTAGTGGATGCGGCTTCAATGTTTTAATTATATTTGGTTGTCTTATCTCCACGTAGATTACTCCTCACTAGAATATGTGTTGAACATATTAAAAAGTCTAGATACTAGTCCATGGGCTCCCAACACTGGTATATAGTATTCTTCCGTGAGTGGGCTCTAACTTGATAATATTGCATGAATCTATTACTACTATTTTATCTTTGCCTGAAGCCTCTAGTAGTCTTCTAGTTGATAGATACCTATATTGTGGATGACATGTCGCAACAATTATTATGTCTACTCCTCTAATAGCGCTCTCAGAGTCTCCTACCACTCTAATGCCTAGTACTGTGCCCTCATAGTATGGATCGCTTACTCTAACATTGAATCCTTTTTCCTTTAGGAGTTTTATGATTTCAAGACTTGGAGAATTCCTTGTATCCCAAATACCGCCACGATAAGCTACGCCAAGCACTAGGATTCTAGGTTTAGGTAAGCTGAGCTTGTTTGATGCTTCTTGAACTAGTTCTATAATCCTCTTAGGCTGTAAACTATTTACGCGTCTCGCTGTAGCTACTAGTCTTAATTCCATGTTATTTTTCTCGGCTTTATCGAGTAGAAAGTATGGGTAGACGGGAAGACAGGCTCCTCCCACACCCGAGCCAGGGTTATGGAGGTGTACGTAGGGGTTTGTTGAAGCCAGCTTCTTTACCCTTTCATAGCTTGCTCCAAGCTTTCTAGTTATCCATGCTAGCTCATTGGCTAAAGCTATGTTTACGTCACGGTATATTGCCTCGAATATCTTTGCGAGTTCTACTACTAGTGCGTCCTCGGTAATCACTCCTTTGCGCGTGAAGACTTGGTAGAATGCTCTAGCATACTCTATACTATCCTTGTCTAATCCTCCAATGAGTTTGGGGTAAGCCTCCTCGATATCATATACTATTCTCTCAATCATCACCCTTTCGGGACTATAAGCTAAGTAGAAGTCATCACCTACTCTAAGCCCACTCACGTCTTCGAGTAATGGTTTAACGTGTTCTCTTAATGCTAGTGGTGGAAGCGTTGTCTCAACTATTACTAGATCCCCATGCTTTAATCCCTTGCCAATGCTTTCTAAGGCGGCATCAATACTAGTGTAATCGGGTTCCCCACTACTAGTCAAGCCTAGGGGGACGTCAACTATCTTTATATCCGTCTCCCTTGATGCGTCAACGCCATTACTAGTTAAAGTGATTCTTCCCTCCTCTAATCCCTTTTTAATCCATTCGACAACGAGTTTATCGGGGTGTCTTATTTCTCCTCTAGACAGTTTTCTTAATTTCCCTTCATCTATGTCTACTCCGTAAATTCTCTTTACTCGAGCTCTAGCTAGTACGGCTAGAACTCCTAGCCCTATATAGCCTAATCCGTAAACAGATACTCCTAATTCTCCATCCAATAGTTTACCAGCTATTATACTCGGATCCCATTTACTCTTACCAGCCACTTCCTTGACCCTAGTGATAATGTGTAGAGGGAAACTATACTAGTTTTCCTGCAGAAAGAATTAAGATGCCAGCCACCTATGTTTAGGCTAGTAGTAGAGAGTGGTTAGGCTTATGGCTAGTAAGGAGACTATAGCTAATCTAGGACTCATAGGATACATTCTATTGCTCGTAGGCTCTCTTCTAGGATTATTTGTTTTCGGCATAATAGTCGGATTTATCGGTTGGATCATAGTTGGGGTGGCATGGTTTCTGCTAGGCGGGTGGGCCCGAGCATCCTCGTTGAAGATAATAGGCTTGATCTTAATCTTAGCGCCCATAATAGCTATTGCTGCTGGTATAATCGGAGTTTTCATGGCAATATCGTCGGCTACTTTAACTGTAAATGCTTCTAGTACTAGTATTATGGATGCTCAAACATTTGTAAACTCGTTGATCGTGGCAATAGTAGTTGCACTTGAAATATATCTGGTCGGCGAGTTTTTCCACATAATAGCTCATTATAAGGCCTATAAGCTCCTAAATATATCAACCTTTAAGTACGCGATGTTTACGTGGAGTGCAGCCTTTATTGCAAGGGTAATAGCATTAGTCCTAATAATACATGCTATCGCGAAGATCTTGCCAGCTATAATAGCTGGTAGTATAGGTGAAACCGGGATAGCAATTGTAAACAATACATCATTAACCAATATATCTAGTGGAGTATTACCGAGCGAGATAACTACAGAACTATTAGGCATGCTTGGATCAGCATTGCTAGCTGGTATAATAGGCTTTATACTCGGAATCATAGCGTCAATAATAAGCATGCTAGCATTCAACTCGGTAAAGAACATAGTATTAGAAGAAGAACAATATCCCCCACCACCGATACGGCCGGGCTTCCGGTAAGAACTTATGTGCAGTTGTTCAACTTAAAAACACTTTTATAACATGCTTACCATATAATATGTAGCCTAGTATAAGTACATTGCCTAGAGTTGATCACACCTTGGAGAAAAATAGGAACAGTTCAAGTCATCTAGAGAATATAGTGAATCGAGACGACATATACCATGCATTAAACGCTAAGCTAGATCGCATCATAACATTATTAGAGAGAATAATAGACATGCTCGAAAGAAAACCGCATGCAATGCCGGAGGCGCCAGAAGCATATAGCCAGCTAACTGAGTACTTAGATGCAATAACCCTACTATCACTTCCAGATCACTTGCGTAGAACAGCTATAGCGCTAGCTAAACTTGGAGGAGAGGCAACAGCAGAAGAGGTTTCAAGAGAGACTGGTAGAGCTAGAGCAGTTGAAAGCGCTTATCTGAACCAGCTAGTAGCTATGGGGTATATAGCAAAGAAGAGGAAGGGGAGGAAAGTGTACTTCTACTTTCCCCGCGAGTAGCGGGATAGATATAATATCCTATAACACCATAATAGAATAGTAAAATGGGGTGTACACCTGCTTGAATGCAACAATATATACAATTCACTCACATCGAGGAGGCTCGGGTAAAAGTGTTCTCTCACTAAACCTCTCCCTAATGCTTGCAAAAAAAGGATACAATGTACTATTAGTAGACCTTGACATGAGGGCTCCAAGCCTCTACTACATGCTACGAGAACCGTCAGTAAGATACTGGATAAATGACTACCTCGAAGACGAGTGCGGCTTTGAGGAAACACTCATAGACTTAACAGACGAGTTTGGATTAAAGGGCAAGTTTAAGGCGAGTCTTGCAAACCCAGATATAGATGCTATAAAGGAGACCCTAGGAAAGTCCCGTAGATGGGAGATGAATGCGCTCAAAAAACTAATACGCATAAGAAAGACCTTGGGAGAAGAATACGACTATATTTTCTTTGATACAAGTCCTGGAATACATTACTCCTCGATAAACGCTCTCATAGCAAGCGATAACATAATACTGGTCGTTGTACCAGATAGAGTTGATATTAAGGGAGCCCTAGCCTTCATAAAGGAGATATACGATACGATAAAAACGAAGTCCTACTTAGTGGTAAATAAGACTCCAACACCAGACATAAGCCAAGCAATCGAACTCGGAGAGAAAATATCGAGTGAGCTCAAAATACCCTTACTAGCAGCAGTACCATACTACAACGATGTAGTCCTCAGTAATGGCGTAGAATACCTAGTGTTATCTAGACCCGACCACCCGTTTACAAGGATAATAGAGAGTATAGCTGATAGGATTACAATTCTTTCTCAGCGATCTTCTTAGCCTTATCAATATATTTTAATATCTCATCCTTCTTTACCGTCCTCTTAGGCAGCGTCTCGGGTATTCTCAAAACGATATATATTGAGGCAATCAATATCAACGTACCCATGATTACTCCAAGCCTACTAGCCTCTACAAGCCCGGCTAGAAGCGAGCCTAAGAGAATACCAGTGGACATAGCCGTTAACCCAATCGCGATTGTGATCCCCTTACTTCTCCTCCCAGCCAAGTCTATTAGCGTTACAACGGAGTAGACGTCTATAAAACTATATGCTACTCTAATAATAATCAATGGTATAATAGTTGAAAACAGTATAGAGGAGCTATCCTCAAATAATGCGAGAAACGTATTGCCAATGCTAAGTATAATGAACCCGGTTACCCCTATAGGTCTTCTACCAATAAAGTCTATGAGGAAACCAGCAGTTATAACAAATACCAGGTAGGGTACGGTTACGGTATAAGCCATAATACTAAGTGAAAATTCTCCAAGCATTGGGTAAAGCTTTACGCTCACAAAACCAGCCATAGTATAAAAGACAAAAATACCTAAACTAAGAGAAGGCACTCGGCGATAAAATAGCTGAGATGGTTTAAACACTCTTCTCTTAAACCACATTCCATTCTCAACTAATAATAATACGGCTATACCAGCAGCTGCTATAATAACACCCACTAATGCTATAATAACACGTAGAGGGAAAACATTAATCAAATTATATAGTCCGAAAGCAATCAGACTACCAACACCAGTTCCAAGCCCATAAATGGTACCACGACATGAAACATCAATATGGCTACGAATATAGGAGCCCAAAGCAATGGGAAGCCAGGCAATAGTACAGGCGAGCAAGGCTGTAATAGTATTAGAGGTTAACCCATCGGATACATATATAGCAGTAATAGTTAATAAGAAAGAAGTCAGCAAGGAAAAAGAAACCATAATAAATTTCTCTCCCCCAAACAAGTCAATAAAAACACCAGCGATAATCATAGAGAAAATATATAATACAGAAAACAATGCAAGCATAAAGGTAACATTCGAAACAGTAACCCTACTGAAAAGATACTGGTATACAAACATACCTAAAAGAGAAAAAGAAGCAGTAAAAACAGTATAAGCCATCAAACAGATAACAACACCAACGTTACCACCACACTTCCTATCAAGACCGGCTTCAAGGTACCTCATGAAATACTAGACACCACAATACTAACTCTAACTACAAAAATAACTATACGCAAATATAAAAACACTTTCTCTAACATAGAACGCAATGAAAACTGTAGACAAACAAAAAGAGAAGACTGGCCCCCAACCCAACCGAGGCCAGACAACGGCCCCAGGAAACCCCGAGCCCGCCGGTAGCCCGAGGCCCCTGGCAACCGTCGCCCGGCCCCACGGAGCCCAAGGATTCAACTCGGGGGAACCCAGAAGGAGAAGACAGCCCCGCGGGCAAGCTGCCTCTCCCTCCAGGCTCCCCCGAGTCCGGCGGAATCCTTGGGCTCCGTCATATCTCTGGGTTTGGGTTGGGATTATCTGCTCCTAGATAACTCCCTAGGAGCAGTAAAGCTCCTAGGCCCTAAGGCCATGAGCTTTTAGGCTCATGGCCGAGAAATAAGCCCATAGAATACAAACCAATAACCAATCCCAAAAGAAGAGCCCCGCCCAGAACAACCCCGCCCAAGGGGGCCCAAGAAGCCGGGACTCCCCGGGAAACCCCCGGGACTGAGCTGGGGGGAGGGATCAGCCTCACGGGGTAGCTCCCTCACCCTCGGGTAAGATAAGACCCGAGGGGAGCAGGAGTATACCCCTCACCCCAGAGACCTGGGGGTTTCCTTTGGGGGAGATCCCTTGGGCTTCGAGGGCTCCCAGGGGATGGGGTGTCTGGGTAGGGCTCTTCTTTTGGGATTGGTTATTGGTTTGTATTCTATGGGCTTATTTCTCGGCCATGAGCCTAAAAGCTCATGGCCTTAGGG
>JALWGO010000232.1 GCA_027038805.1 Thermoprotei archaeon | reverse complement strand
CCTTTATCTCTAACCTATGTCTAGGTTGACGTACTCGCTTGTTAGTGATGCTGGCACTACTCTCTCTATTGTGAGAGTACTGCCCTCAGGTGGTTGTATCTCTATTATTATCCTACTATATGCTCCTACGGTGAAGTTTGCTGTGGAGTTTGACACCTTTGCTACTAGTAGGACGATCTCACCAGGCTCTAGTAGGTTATCACCGTAGGCTAGCTTTAGTGTTGAAGTGTTTGTTGAGTACGACTTTACTATTTCCTCACCTGCTAGCGAGTATAGCCATGTTGCCTGGAAGGATCCTAGGTTTGCAAAGCCTACTAGACTGCTTAGATCACTGTTTGATAGGTTACTTGCTATTACATAGGTTCTCTGTACACCAGTATATGTTGTACCGCTTACCGTATAGTCTGCTTTCTCGAACACGAAGGCGTTGTCTATTTGCTTTGCCGTCCCATCGGGTAATATTATTGTCATTCTGATAGCGGTCTTGTTGAGGTCTATTGCTCTAGCTCCAGCTGTAAGCTTTATTGGTACTACTATGCTGTCAACATAGGCTGTTGATGGATCAGTGTATCCTTGTACATAGGCCATAACGCTGCCTGCTACGTCTAGTGCTCTAGTAGACTCCTCATAAGCTCTAGCAATAACCTCCTTACTCTTCTGAGTAGTAAACATACCCATGTTGAGCACTACAAACGCTAGTGCGCTTGCTACGAGGACAAAGGCTATTAGTACGATAGCGGCCTCGATGCCGACTATACCCTTTCTCGACTTCTTCCCTCTAATCCTAGGTTTCCTCGCCATGGCTTTCACCCTACGTCTAGGTTAACGTAGTCGGTGTCTAGTTTGGGTGGTACTACTCTCTCTATTGTCAATACGCTGCCAGCTGGTGGCTTGATTTCCACTATTATTCTACTGTAGGCTGTTGTATTGAATCCTCCATTTGTTCCCTCTGATACCTTTGCTACTAGTAGGACTATTTCGCCAGGCTCTAACAGATTGTCTCCTGTTGTTTCATCTGTTCTAGTGTAGAGCCATGTTGCCTGGAAGGCGCTTAGACTGTTTCCTACAATGCTGCTGAGATCTTGGCCCGGCTGTACTATTGTATACGTTATTGATGTGCCAGTATTCAATGCATTATCATAGTGCCTGGATGTCCCATCTGGTTTGATTATTGTGAGCGATACCACTGTTTTATTTAGGTCTATCGGCCTGGCCCCAGCTGTAAGCTTTATTGGTACCGCTATGAAGTCTACATACTTGTTAGTGGTATTTACCTTTGCTATAACGCTGCCTGCCACGTCTAGTGCTCTAGTAGACTCCTCATAAGCTCTAGCAATAACCTCCTTACTCTTCTGAGTAGTAAACATACCCATGTTCAGTACGACGAATGCTAGAGCACTAGCAACTAGTACGAACGCTATTAGGACTATTGCTGCTTCTATACCAACAATACCTTTCCTGGATTTTCTTCCTCTAATCCTTGGTTTTCTCACTTTGGGACCACCGTGGGATGATGGCGGCTTAAGCGGGCTTTAAGGTCTGAGATATTTTTCGACTGCTGGGCGAAATGGTCGGATAAGTTTTCTAATTGACTAATTCGGCTAGTAGGCGTAGACTCCAATAAACCGTTAGGGGTTTTAGGAAACCGCTGTAATCAGCAGCTAGAGTTAAGGAACCAGTTTTTATATAGTCTGAAAGAAATTGATGACAATGTAGTCTCTTTAGAGAATCCAGTGGTTACAGCGTATCTCTAGCGTGGTGGTTTGTTGAGCATAGAACTCTTTGACGAGGTCTTGAAGAGAATCAGTACCTTAAGGGAAGTTGACTCCGCTATTGATATTGCGAGAGGTTGGCTGCAGTTTAGGATTCTCCTAGCCCTAGGCTTCTACGGTGATATAGATGTAAACGATCTCGTTAGGGTTTTGAGGGAGCGTAGGAAGGCTGTATTGGATGCTCTACGTAAGATGAAGAATAAGAGACTTATAGAAACAGTTAATGGGAGAATAAGGTTATCGGAGAGGGGGAAGGTTCTCTACGAGACCGTTTCCTCTACTATAGGCTTAGAGAATAATGGTGGAGGAAGCCTACCTTACCGTTATCGGAGGTATAGGGATCCACGGATAATACATGATATTCCACGTAATCTATCCAAGTCCTTCTACCTATATGATGCAATAATAGCGTTGGGTTCCTCGAAGAACTACGAGCTACCCCTAAGTACTCTAGCAGCAATATCTAAGGTGAGTGCTGAGGTATTAGACGATTATCTGAAAACCTATGTTTCACCACCCTTTAAACTGCTTCGGAGGACAATTATAACGCGGGGATTCTTGTTCAAGAAGAGGGAAGTATACTATAAGCTCACTGAAGACGGGTTAAAAGTATATCACAAGCTACCAGACTATGTAAAATACCGTAACCATTTTGGTGCCCGTATTCTAAGGTTTCTTTCAAGATCTGGTCATCCGAGAATAGTCTTGAAGAGAACCTCTTTTATAATGTCTATTGGATCAGCTCTAACCATGGCTTTATCAGTTATTATAGGTGGTGGGACCTCAATCCTGGTGATGGCTTCATGGATATTCTTTATAAGCTTCCTATCACTACTAGTAGAGCTAACATATTAAACAACACATAATAGAGAATTGTTGTCTAACTTATTTAGGCCTCTTTCCACCAATACGGTATACTAGGGGCTAAAGAAACAGTTAGATTAATGACTAGTAGATTGTAGGGGAGGTGTTGTGCCAGGTC
>JALWGO010000231.1 GCA_027038805.1 Thermoprotei archaeon | reverse complement strand
TCAAGCGAATCGAAGAATGGGCTAAGAAGTCTTCAGTAGAGGCCACAAACTTTGTTGCAGGATCTAATAGACTCGCTATAACGTATACTGGGCTAGGTATTGTTCCAGCAAAGATTTTTTCATCTTATCTCTACGTGCTCTCACCCAATAAGAACATCTTGTTTGGATGCATTGATACGATAACCTATCATGTAGTACCCTACACTGAGGATACTAGTATAATATTGTTTTCTGAGAAGGGTGTTGAGAATAGTATTGTAAGGTTAATGGATGCTTCATATTACACTGGAAACAAACTGCTAATAGTGTCTCCAAGCCCTGCAGACTATATTAGGAAACGGCTTAGGGATGCATCACTAATAGAGGTTCCCGGAGCAAACATTGTTCTAGCTGAGACCTTGCTAGCGGTTCAAGCTGGATACAATATAGCATTGAAATATAAGCAAGAAAACGACCGCGAATTAAGGTTTAATAGGCTTCGAGTAGAGGTAGCAGACTTCTCATCAATTATAAGCGAGCTCCGGTCAATCTACTCTCTCGAACTCAGGAACCTGGGGGAAAGTCTCGAAGAAATAAACGGTATAGTATATACCCCGACTATGGAGCCAGTAGCATATATGCTCCAAGCGGTTATAGTTGAGAAAAAACGTAGGATAATACCAGTAATAGATGTTACACGTGCCATAAGAGTTATTGGGGAACACTTAGTTGAGAACCAGTTCTACGTGCTTCTCTCAACGAGTGTTGAAGAATATTCTACTAGAGAGTTATTGTTTAAGGCAAGACTCAATAGGATACGAGTAGAAGAATTGAAAGTTAAAACCGATCCGTTGACAGCACCAGTCTATGGTTTATTATTGGTTGAGATACTTAAAACCAGTAACATATAACGGCAGTTATTATTCCGAGTAGACTAGAAACCCCCGCGAGAACCATGTAGCCGAAGACTATTTCCCTCTCGTTCAAAGGCTCCTTAAGAGTTAGGAGATGAGGAATTGTTACTGGCGCACGCTTATCCGGGTTTGCTTTAATCCATCCCTCCTCTACTTTTACGGGTCTTGCACCTATTTGTCTACGTTCTACGAGTCCTTTAATGGATAATAGTATTTGGAACCCATTAACTATATAAACCATTAATGCTACTATTACCGGTATCTCAGCACGTCCCACCACAGCTATACTAGCTATCAATGCTCCTATGAGAAAACTCCCACTATCTCCATTAAATATCTTCGCGGGGAACCAGTTGTATCTTATATAGCCAGCAAGTAATCCGATAAACAGTATTGATAGGATAAGGCCAGCTGCATCAGTATAGCCCTTCATATATGCCGAGAAAGTAGAAAACAATAATACTACTCCTATAAGCAACCCTGTACCAGGTATGACGCCGTTATGTGTATCAGCCATATTAACTGCATTGAGCACTACTGCATAGGCGAAGGGAAGCAAGATCGGATATATTATCGTTAAACGTAGAGGCCCGGCAAAGGGCATTATTGGACGAGGATCATATACTTGGAACAATATTATGGGTGTGGCAGTAGTAAAAGCTAATAGGGTTTTGGTTCGAGCCTTTAATACCTTGAAGTCGTCTACGAGTCCTATGAGCCCCGCGTATACAACACTTAGGAATACTGCCGCTATCTTATAAGGTGATTGGGGATAGACTACTATAAGTATAATGGATAAGATTGTATAGCTTATGATTAAAGCTATTCCTCCAGGCTCTGGGACCTCCGGGTGCCAGGGCTTATGTATATCTCTACCCGTATACCCCTTAGACTTCAACCACCTAGCCACATAGCCCGTTACAATATAGGTTAGAGCTGGCGCCGCTACAGCAATTATTATGATTGGCAGCAGTATTCCCTCATCCATGTCTCCTAGGCCTCGCTGGCTAGGATTCTAAATCACCTCTTAGTTATCATAGCGTCTTAGTATTAGGTTTTTATGCAGTAGATTCTCCTTAACCTACTTGGAGGAGAATGGTTTGGAAATAGCCATACTACACGAGGCACCCCGTCCAACAAGGTCTTCACGCGAGCTTATGAAGGCTTTCCGGGATCTAGGAGCCCGTGTCCACTATTATAGGGTTTCACTTCTCACAGGCTATTTTGGTACAGGTAAGCTATGGGTTCAATATGGGAAAAAGCTCTTAGGAGTTGACGGAGTCGTTGTTAGGAGTCTTGGCGCTATAACTACTACAGAACAATTACTGAAACGCATAGGGTTACTGATAGAGTTAGAGTCTATGGGTGTAGTCGTGGTTAATCCATCTGAAGCTTTCCTCAAAGCACGCGACAAGTATACGAGCCTACTCCTACTAGCCAAGCACGGCTTAAGGGTTCCAGAAACCATTGTTACCGAGGATGTGCAACGTGTAGTAGACTATGTTAGAGAATGGGGTGTAGTAGTCATTAAGCCAATTATAGGTAGCCTAGGCTTCGGCTCAGTAAAAATAGATGACCCGGACATAGCTTACCGTGTAGCTAAAACACTATTGAGTCTCGGACACCCAGTCTACGTTCAAAGATACCTTGAGAAGCCTGGTAGAGACATAAGAGTATTCACGGTAGGCGATCGAGTGCTAGCTGCTGCCTACCGCATAGCTCCTCCCGGTCAATGGAAAACTAATGTTGCTCAAGGAGCTACAACGGTTAAAGCAGAATTAAACAGAGAGATTGAGGAGACTGCCCTGAAGGTTGCGAGTATACTTGAACTAGAATATGCTGGAATAGACTTAGCCGAATA
>JALWGO010000230.1 GCA_027038805.1 Thermoprotei archaeon | reverse complement strand
TAATACACCTTCACTCTAACCATGTAGGGAAGCCTACTACGCTTACTACAATTATTAATAGAAGCATACAATAACACCTCAAGAGGAGGCAAACCATAAAACACAATATTACAAACTCTCTTACCCTCTCCTCTAGGCATAAGCATAACCCCTCCTCTAATTTTGCAATAATAATACGAATATTAATATATTATACATGTTTTCATATAATAATTATCAAGCGAGAGATTATAAATAAAACAAGAACACAATATCTACCTATTTGACATAAGTATTTAATAGTAAGTTCTGCTACATAGAGAACTGGTGTATATATGGGAAAAAATTATTATTATCAAAAACAATGAAATTATCCTGGTTCTTAATAATCATTCTACTAGTATTAGCAGCACTTACAGCTACCTCATATACTCCATATGTTAGAATTCTTACAAGAAGTAGCTCTGATAACGCAATATCACTTACCTACGAGGTTTCAGTTCAAGCAAAAATATATCTTGATTTCAATCTGTTTGTCTCTAATAATAAGAGTATAGAGTACAAGTATTCTCTAATAGTAGTACCAGATACTGTGGAAACTGTTAGAGTAGGGGGATATGATATACTTGTTAATAAAACGCCCGGTTGTATAATACTTATAAACAATACAACACTACTGAAGGTAGCAATGGAGAAAGATCATATGGTTAACTTGTCACTTATTACTGGTAAAGCATTTCTAGTATGTAATGTAAAACCCTGGTTTAATTTTAAAGGAAACTTAACGTTAAGAGACGTAGAATATAGACAGCCTCTAGCTAATAGCTCGTTGCATATGAGAGTATATATAGGTAGTGTTAGCCAGGTATTGCTGTCTAGTAATCTCATGCTTAATGATAATGTTTGGGCTCTTTTCCACGGCAACAAGTATATAGGTGATATGATTTTCGCTATAAGTAAACATGATATGAATAAGAATTCAACACTATTACTCTTCTACCACGGCCGAGACATAGAGCTTAAATTGCAGGAGAAAAGCTATCCTACAGCGTTTTTATCATACGTAAACTATACTAATCATCCCCCGTATGGATTCAGCTACAATAATGTTAGCCTAGAGTCTAGTGACATATGTTTATCTGACTTTTGGAAGCCTTCTTTAGCCAATATAAAAATGATTAATCCATCATTAGATATATTAAATACTTGGAAAAAGATAGCTAAGGAACAAGGCCTAACGCTAATAAGTTTACCAAACAACACCTATATCGTTAAGAACAGTCTTATTGAAAAAGCCTATCAAAGTCTAAAAGATTATAGAAAATGGAAACTCTACTATAAGGTCATAGTACACTCGAAGTATGATAATACGGAATTCTATCGTTTAAGACCTTTTATCACAATAGATAATATATCATATGCTGTTGTTCCACTACCATATAATATGACGGTATTATATGACAATACTCATGGAATATTATTATACATGACCTTCACAAACACCCTTCCCCCGTCTACCATAATAAAGAGATATGCATTATTACCCGTAGACCCATTATACTATGGATTGAATATAAGGATGATACTCTATCCTCGTAATTCAACATTATACATAAAGTTAATTGAAGCTGAAATAAATAAAACTAATGTAATCGAGATAGGCGGTGCTCCCAGTATTAATCCGTTATATAGTAGGTTAGTGGAAGCATTAACCATTGTATCGGTAATAGTGGTAGCAATAGCTATAGTATTTTTCATAAAAATTAAGTTGAGGAAACAATAGTATGGTTAAACACGCTAAACACTTATTATATATTGGTATAGTATTATTGATGATTTCTTCAACCATATTCATAGTGGTCTTTAATCTCCCGAAGACTATAGGACATATTAGCACAAGAGATTATAATGAAATAAGTAAAGTTCTCTTCACGCACGTGTATCTATATGCTAATGATACACTAAAGATAAGAATTTCTTCAACTACTCCAGTTAATGGGACGTTAATAGTTAAGATAAACTTCATGGATGATACCAGTGTATATAAAGTAAGCTTGAAGGACTCTACGAGGAAGATAATAAAGTTTACTGCAAAAGAGCCAGGCATCTATGGTATAAGACTATTATTCCCTAATGAAAGTAAGCAGAAATATTACGTGAACTTAGAAGCTGTTGGCGGATCGAAGGATGGTTATGTAGTCTATTATATGGTTTACTCCTTACTTTTCTTCATTATCGGTGTTGTCTCCTTAACAGTACACTATTACGCTAGTTATAGAGTATCTAAAACGAATAGAGCGGAGGGCTCAGAGAGTTGAAGAGATTCATATATCTTTTCTACTGGTATCTTCGCTTTAGCTATGCATGGATTATAGGAGTAGTTATGTTCTATGCTTTCCTTTATACGTCAAGTATCTACAAACCATACGTATTTTTCCTAAGTACATTTAATACAAGCTATGAGCTCATCTGGTTACGTTTTTCAAATTATGATTATATGCTATTATTTTTCTCGGCATTATTTATAGCTGCAATATTGTTCTCGTATGATTATGAGCAAGGATACATCTATATACCTTTTACAGCAAGATATAGGGCTTCAACTGTATATGTCTGCAAGATATCGGTGATATTATTTCTCACCGTAGTGCCTTATATATTAGCAAAGCTAGTATCAGTATATTTCTCCGAACCAGCAATAGTTAAATCAATGCTACCAGCAGTTTCCATTGAAATATTAAGGCTGACAGTATATCAGTTACTATACATGCTATAT
>JALWGO010000229.1 GCA_027038805.1 Thermoprotei archaeon | reverse complement strand
GGATTAAGCAGTTGGAGGACGATGAGATAGAATGGTATATTAAAACTGGTGAACCCTTAGAGGCTGCTGGAGCCTACATGCTCCAGGGACTAGGTGGTATCTTTGTGGAGGAGGTAAAGGGTGATCCCTATACGGTTGTAGGGCTACCTTTATCTAAGCTATACGTTATTCTTAGAAGGATAGGGGTAAGACTACCAGATAATCCCCCAGGTAGGGGTGGGCTCTTATGGTTGAAGAAGTAGAGTATAAGGGTGTGAAAATACGTGTAATAGAAGGCGACATCACGGAACTAGATGTTGATGCTATAGTAAACCCAGCCAACAGCTATATGATTATGGGTGGAGGAGTTGCGGGAGCTATTAAGAGGAAGGGTGGAAAAATCATCGAGGATGAGGCGCGTAGGAGAGCACCAGTACCAGTTGGGGAAGCTATAGCTACAACAGCTGGTAGGTTAAAGGCAAAATATATTATACATGCACCCACAATGCCTGAGCCAGCTATGAGGATAGGATTAGAAAACGTTGAAAAAGCTACTAGAGCAGCATTAACTGTAGCCAACGATATAGGTGTAAAGAGCATAGCCTTTCCCGGAATGGGTACAGGTGTGGGGGGAGTACCGCACTATGATGCAGCAAAGACCATGTTAAAGGTGATACGGGACCACATAGACTTTGGTACAGGTATTAAGGAGATAATACTGGTAGCGTGGGGCAAAGAAGCCTACAACGAGTTCGTTAGAGCATTAAAAGAAGTATTTGGTCAATCCTAAAAATAAGTTATTTCTTAACTCCTCTTATACATACAAAACCCTTACCAATTATATCATTAGAAGGCTCTTCGGGGTAAGGTCTCTCCCAAGGCTTAAAGCCTAAAACACCCTTAGCCTCTACTATTCTCAAACCGGCTTTCTCCATCATATCATAGACCTCGGCAACAGTATAGAATCTCGCGCGCGAATAGAATACATGTCCCCGTTTCGCTTCCTCAACATATTTTCTACCCCAACTACTATCGCGGGGAACAATACATGCAACAACATCTCCTCCTCTCTTCGCCACTCTTGCGCTCTCAGCTAAAACGAGATAGGGATCATCAACAAAACATAGGGTCACAATAAGTAGTACGGTCATAAACGAGTTATCCCGGAAAGATAGCTTCTCGCCAATTCCTTGGATAACCTCTATTCCCCGCTTAAGGGCCTTACCCAACATATTTATTGAGGGATCAACTCCGATTTCTGCTCCCACATGTTGAGCAAAGAATCCAGTCCCCACACCTACCTCTAATACTGGATGCTTGGTCACCATGGATTTTATAAGTCTTACCTCGTTTTCGGCTATCGTCTTATGCCTATAATACCATTCATCGTAAAGCTCCCATAGCTTGTCGAACAAGTCTCTAGTGCTCAAGGCTCTCAAGCTAATAGTGTTCTACGTAATGTTTTAAAGCTATGGTGGGAAAATAATATTTCGTGGGACACATGGAATACGTGGTACAAATGGACTCTAAGGGCAGAATAGTGATCCCCAAGGAAATAAGAGAAAAACTCCAACTAGGCAGCGGGAGGAGACTTAAGGTAAAATATACTAATGGAAAAATAGTATTAGAGCCAGCCGAGGGCATTGCAGAAAAATACTATGGATTATTCAAGGTCAACAAACCGTTACCAGAGGACCTAGATGAGATTATAGTAGGAGTTGTCGAGAAATGGTGGAGAAAAGCTACATAGATGTAAACGTCTTCGTCTACTGGCTTACAGCAGATCCACGATACGGGTTAAAGTCTCTCTCATGGATAAAGAAGATAGAGAATAGTGCTCCCGGAACCTATTTGACATCAACGTTAACAGTCTATGAAACACTAGTTATAATAGCAGGTATTCTCAGAACTAATTTAAAGAATAGAGAAATAGTTAAGAAAACAGTAAACGCTATAACATCTCTAGCAAACCTGAAGATAATACCATTAGAGCAGAGAGACCTACTAGCAGCTCTAAGACTACAAGAAGAATACAACCTAGACTACGAGGACGCTTTACACCTCGCAGTAGCGATAAGAAGTAGGGTAACAAGTATAATATCAAATGATAGAGACTTCGATAAAACACCGCTTAAAAGGATATTCTAATATACCAGCAATACAGCATTGTATTCCACGAGGTGAAAATGCTGGCACAATGACGATAGAGTACCGAGGGGAAACTCATAGGAAAACCAGTATACTAGTAACGGAGTACATGGACTTATACTATATAAAGAGCCTCGACCTAGGCGGACAAGTAGACATAGTAAAAGTTGCAGATAAGATTATCCAAGAATTCTCAAATTTCACGTGGACTCTAAGCCTAGCCTATATACCAATACCACTAATACACGAGTATGAACAAAAAGAGTGGAAGAAAATTGGAGAAGGAGGCATATGGGTTAAACCATATGCTAAAATAAACGGTGAAATACCAAGCGATATACAACGATACATAAACTGTAGAGCAACCATAGACTTAACATTATTCTCAGAAGAATACCTCGAACGCCGAGAGTTCATTAGACTAGTATTAGGGGAGGTAATAGTAGAGCTGGGAGAAGAAAAGAAAGGATTAGAGAAGATCCCTAGTCTAAGAGGCCTAATAGAATTATTCATTCATAAAAACGGTGTTGCAACCCTAACCCTAACATTCATGATACATGACTTGAAAATGACTTCAACAGACGTACTCAAGCTAAGATACGTTCTCGAAGTAGAGGGCATCGAGGTAAAAGT
>JALWGO010000228.1 GCA_027038805.1 Thermoprotei archaeon | reverse complement strand
GCTAATGTTGTTATTTGTCAGAAGGGTATTGATGATGTTGCTCAACACTTCCTTGCCAAGAAGAAGATACTAGCAGTTAGAAGAGTAAAAAGAAGCGACATGGAAAAACTAGCAAACGCAACCCAGGGTAGAATAGTCACAAGTATAAGAGACCTTACAGAAAAAGACCTAGGATACGCAGAACTAGTAGAAGAAAGAAAAGTCGGCAATGATAAAATGGTATTCATAGAAGGATGCAAGAACCCCAAAGCAGTGACAATACTCTTACGTGGAGCAAACGATATGCTCCTAGATGAAGTGGAGAGAAGCATACAGGACGCACTACATACTCTTAGAAATGTTCTAAGAGAACCAGCAATTGTCCCCGGCGGCGGTGCAGTAGAAATAGAGTTAGCTCTAAGGCTAAGAGAATGGGCTGAAACAATAAGTGGTAGGGAGCAATTAGCTGTTCTAGCTTTTGCTGAAGCCCTAGAGGAAATACCAATGATACTAGCCGAGACAGCTGGTCTAGACGCTCTAGATACTATAGCGGAGTTGACAAGAAAGCACAAGGAGGAAGGAAAGATATATGCGGGTATAGACGTAATAAACGGCAAAGTAGTAGATGATATGACGAAAATAGGTGTAATAGAGCCAGTAATAGTCAAGAAACAAGTAATCAAGAGCGCTACTGAATCGGCAACCATGGTATTAAAGATCGACGACATAATTGCAGCTGCTCCACCAAAGAAGGAAGAGAAGAAAGAAGAAGGCAAAGGAAAGTTTGGAGGAGGCGGATTCGGAGGCTTCTAAAACAGTAATTCAAGGTTTTTATATTAAATCATTTTTAATAGTGGGGCAAATATATAAACACTACATGTAGTTAATCAGCATAAATTATTTAGCAGAACACTATTAAACTAGAATACACCAGTTACGTTGAGGTGCTCTAGTATATTGATGAGCTTATGGCATAGGAAAAATGGTGTAACGATACCAAAGCTCACGAGATACGAGAAAGCACGAATAATAGGTGCTAGAGCGCTCCAAATAGCTATGGGTGCGCCAGTTCTAATAGATGTATCCAAACTACCGTCAAAAGACCCTATAGTTATAGCTGAAGAAGAGTTCAAGAGGGGATTACTACCAATAACTATTAGGAGAAGACTACCTGACGGAACATACGAGCTCGTCCCGTTATCTGAGTTAATGGAAGGCGAGAAAGAGTAATGGAAGAATATGTGAATGAGATAGCAAAATACTTCACAGTAATAGGGTACAAGGAGATATCTCATCCTAAAATTAGATTGGAGGTAATAGTAGAGCCTAACTCTGACAATATAGATGAAGACTTCGATAAACTTTACTCCTCATTAAGCAGGAGAGGTTTAATACCAGTTCTATATGTGAATCAAGGTCTATACACTATAAGGATCATAGATGACCCAGAAGTATTCCGTGAACGCAAGTTCACGAGGAGAATCCTCCCAATAATATTATTCGTTACGACATTATTAACAGTATACATGGCTGGCACATATTTTTCAGAGTCCTTTAGAAGCCTAACGGGTGTAAAGTCAAATGTATCCTATGATGCACTACTATATACAATCTCTCTCATGTCAGCCCTAGTGCTCCACGAACTCTCTCATTACACTGTAGCGAGATTAAAGAAAACACCTGTATCAGCTCCATACTTTATCCCGGCACCTCCCGTAAATGTAGGATTCATCGGAACCTTTGGAGCAGTAATAAACATGAGGCTTCCCCCAACATCCATAAACAGTTTAGCACTAATTGGCCTAGCTGGCCCGCTAGCAAGCTTCCTAGTGGCAATACCAGTAACTATTCTTGGCGTAAGCCTCTCAGCGCTTATGACTCCAAGCCAGATAGCAGCATTCTCAGAATCATTAGCTGAGATCAAAGCTACACCTCTAGCTATGAGGCTTATAATAAGCTATATGGTTCCAAATAATGTAGTGATACTATCACATCCAGTATTATTGGCCGCGTACTTCTTGTTTCTAATAACATTCTTAAACCTCTTACCAATAGGCCAGCTCGACGGCGGACATGTTATAAGAGCGTTAACCGACCCCCATACACATAGAATAATTAGTATGAGTATAATATTAACACTGATACCCTTGGGGATAATATTATCTGAGGCACTAGATCCAATATACTCTGTCCTCACATTTTTCTCAATACTAGCCTTCTTCCTAACTGCGCGTCGAGAACATATCGGAGTATTAAACCTATATTCAAGGCTTAGTAGAAGATATTATTGGATTCCATTACTATATCTCATACTGATAGTTTTCAGTATGCCGGTACCAGGCTAGAAGAATAAAAACAGATACTTATCAATAAGCTTCTAGGTATAAGGATAAGGATAATGCCCGTTAAACGATACAGCTGGGGTATGTGTGACAAGCTATACTCATATACTCTGATAATAGCAGAGAAACCCAAGGCAGCTAGACGTATAGCAGAAGCATTATCGAATGGTAGAGCTAGGAAGTGCTTGTATAAAAGAGAAGTACCCTACTGGTATTTCACGGACGGCTACAATTATTATGTAGTAGCATCAGCTGTAGGGCACCTATTCGGATTAAAGACTAACGAACACGGATTCCCAGTATTTAATTATTATTGGGCTCCTATATGGGAGGTTGACGCTAAGGCATACTATACTAAAAAATACTATGAGTTATTGGAGAAGCTCTCCAAAAAAGCCATTCTATACATCAATGCCTGCGACTACGATATAGAGGGCTC
>JALWGO010000227.1:1961-2789 GCA_027038805.1 Thermoprotei archaeon | reverse complement strand
CCAAACAACACCACACAAAAATAAACAAACAACACCCCTTAAACCTTAAACAAACACACTCACCACAATTCCCAAATCCTTTTAGAATTTTAGTAGCTATTTAGAGCAACAATCATGTAAAAACTCTCTCAATTCTTTTTGAGTTTTAGACCACTAATATACTGTGATAGCGATACAATAGATACTAGTACCTTTCAATTCTTTTTGAGTTTTAGTTATACGTAACCCCGTAGACGCTATCACGTTGATAATAGTCTTCTTTCAATTCTTTTTGAGTTTTAGTGTGGGAGGCGTTGTTACAAGAGAAGGGGCTCGTAAAATCTTTCAATTCTTTTTGAGTTTTAGGGTTTATGCTGCTGGTATAGGTACGCTTAAGGAAGACTATGTTCCACTTTCAATTCTTTTTGAGTTTTAGGCAAAGGCCTTTACTGTTACTCTAATGAAAACGGTATAATAGCTTTCAATTCTTTTTGAGTTTTAGGGAATAGAAAAAGACAACAACATAGGATGGGGCATGATAACATCTTTCAATTCTTTTTGAGTTTTAGTGCACAGTTCTTTGTGTTTTATGTTTTATTCACTAATATGTTCTGATATTTATTTTATTTAAGTTTTTCCAGCATCATTCTATATTCTAGTTGTCTTGCGCAATCAATGAGGGAGCTCAAGGATTATTATCATGGCTCCTTGCTGCTCACAACCATTCCCTACAAAGACAGGCAATGTAGAGGCCGGGACGTTCTATAGAGAGAAACCATGATCTACCATAATAGAATATATACCCTATCGTTTTAGACAAATTGAACACAAAGACATATATTTGTCCCA
>JALWGO010000227.1:0-1951 GCA_027038805.1 Thermoprotei archaeon | reverse complement strand
ATGTAGACACATCAATGAAGAATATATAAGAGATTATAAAAACCTTAACGTAACTCTTTAATTAAAGGAGTTGTTTTTGGAGAAAGTGGTTAGCTGTCATTTCTGCACGAAATGTAAGCGGCTAGTAAAGAATTAGTGTAGATCGTGGTCTAGGCTCTTTTTCGGTTACTTAAACATTGCAACACAATAATAGCCTTTCGTTTCATAGTAACCTTGATAGAGTAAATCATGTATTGGGATAGTTTTTAGGTACTTTGAAATAGTAGCATGCGGTTTACCTGGTTTTTATTGTAGTATTGTCATAGTACTTTATCATACATTGATCATAGGTGTTCATTTGCTTTATTGATGTCTAAAATCTTGTCTTTACACTTAACGGGCCCCAAAGTATGCCTAGGGTAACTAAAATAACCTAACTAAAGGATACGAGCAACTACATCATGTTTTGAAGGTTGATTTCATTATCATTTACAGTATAGGTTTGCTTTTCCCACCCCTTCTCTTGTTAGTCCATAGGATCTTCTTCCTTTACCATGGGTTTTCTCGTATACTAGTCCTTTTTTCACGAGTTCTCTTAATGTTTTCTTAACTCTACCCCTCTCATGGCCTGGTACTTTGCTTTCAACTGCTTCCAGTGGGACATGGCAGTGTGTTGATCCATTACAAAGTAAGTATATAATACATAGTGTTCTAGCTAGGTCTCTCTCTGAGGTCTTCACTATGGTTATTCCTCTGTAGTGGTGCTCGATATATTTTATGGTTTACACTAAACTTTGTAGACTAGCGTAACCTATATATTTTACCATCGCAACAACGATTACCGTAATTAGAGGTGCAGAGATTTGCCCGAATACTCTGAGCTAGTAGTGGCTGGTAGAAGGTACTTGGTGTTAGAGGTTTCGGTTAAGCCTAAGAAGGTGAGGTCTAGGGGGAGGGAGTATCTCCAACACTATATTAACTTGCCGAAAAAGATTGCAGGTAAACTCTACGAGCTTGCAGGAGAAGACATGAGCGTAGAGCTACCAGTAGTAATGCTCGTAGCACCAGCTGAATGGTATCATGGAATACTCTGGGAGGAAATGCCCGAACGAGCATGGAAAACAATACCAGCTAGAGTGAGACGAGAACTAGAATCCCTAGGACTAGGCAGAAACCCCCGGAAACAAGTACTAATAGCAGCAGATGAAGAGGAAATCAGGAAACTAGGACTAGACCCCACCAAACCAATAACACTAAGAGACATAGAAAGAAAAATCAGAGAACAAGCAAAGAAAACAACACCAATACCAGCAATCACAACATAATTACTCTTATACCTATTCTTCTCGTAAACCAGCACTATTCCATAAGCTATGAGCTTGGCAGGACATTCTATGAAACCTTGAAAGCCCATATGAACTGGAATCTTTAGGAGCATTAGATAATAACTGGCTAGTCCTAGGGATCATTCCTATAGAACCTAGACTCATAAGTTAGAAGTTAATAGTAGCTATTAAACCACTAAACTACATATAATATGTCATATTAACCTAAACATAGCAAAGAGGAAACGAAAATATTAAAATTCAATATTATCTATTCTTATAAGTGTATTGTTGATTATAGGTAGTATAACACACTATTATGATCAGAGATTAAATAATACAGTATCTGATTACAATTTTATACGTTTGCACATAACGCATGGGAGGCTCCTATTAATTTTGAGGTCAAATTCTATTATCTCTTCTACGGAACCTACTTTAGTTAACCAGCTAATTCTTCTCTAAAAAATCGACTATATTGCGAATATAACATAAATGAATAAAAGTATTTGCTGGGTAATGTCATCCCTGCGCGGGTTCATCATGTTTTTGTTTCAGCCCTTTCGAGCTATTTCATCCTTGTTTTGTTTGTGGTTTGGGTTTATTTAGGGGTTTCTGTTCTTGTTTTGTTTGTGGTTTGTTGTGAG
>JALWGO010000226.1 GCA_027038805.1 Thermoprotei archaeon | reverse complement strand
ATACTCTCCTCTATGGGCGCCCAGTCTACTTGTCCAAACAACATGTATTCTCCCGGCCCCTCTACTTCTCCTTCAACTAGTACTGGTCTTTCTGGATCGTTTTCGAATTCTACATCGGTTCCAGCAGGTGTTGTTATCCGCATCTTCTTTGCTCTACGTGTTATCTCTGCTAGTTTGCGCTGGAACCTGTAGAGTAATGGTATGTTTACTCTACCAATATTCCTCACCATCATATCGGTATCCATTCCCACTAAGCAGATATACCTAACAGTTCCCTTCTCCATAGCCTTCTCATAGGGTGTAGAATAGAGTAGCCATGCCTTATTAAACTCTATCCAAACGTCAGCATTAGTTAAGAGGGCTACAAGAGACTTCAAGGGTATATAGGGGTCAGCTGCCTTACCAACACCCGGTGGAGTACTATACCATGCAACGAGAGGTTTACCCCCAACTATTTTCACGGCATTAGCTGTTGCTTCTACAACACGCCAATCACTAGCTGTATCAGCTGTAATAACTACCTCCTCACCCTTCGAGACCTTCATAACGTCTTTTACAAGCTTATATGCGGCTTGAGCCAACTCCATATCTAAGCCGTAAGGCATGTATACACCACCTATTAGACCCGGGAATCTATGGGGATCTAAACCATATTATACATGATTATATTATATGAGGAGGAAAAACATGGTTATCTAGTATGTAGTGCTCGGGGGCTACGTAGCCCCAGCCTTATGAGCCCCTCCAATACTTTTAACGCGGCTCCAGCTGGATCTATTACTGGTACTCCTATTTCTTCTTCAACCCTCTTTGCTAGTCCAGCTAGCCCCGTGCACCCCAATACTATGATTTCCGCTCCCTTCTCCAATGCTATTTTGGATTTTTCTACTAGTTTCTTTACGGTTAGTTCTCTATCCTTATCAATATCAAGTACTCCTAGATCCACGCCCTCTAACGCTACTAGTTTATCGCCATAGCCTATTTCTCTAACATGGTCTTCTATCATCCATAATGCTTCTCCACCTACAGTCACAATACCTATCTTGTTTGTCAGAGTAGAAGCTAAAGCCATAGACGCTTCACATGGACCTACTACTGGTTTCTCTACTATCCCCTTAAGCAACGATACTCCTGGATCGAGGAAACAGTTAACGATAAAGCCATCATATTTATCCTTGAATTCTAGGACACGTTTAACTACAGGCCATATAACCTCCGCATGAGCTTCCGGTGTCTCAACGCTTGGGGGTCCTTGGGGTAGAGATACGACTTCTATTTCTGTCTCTGGAGAGGCGAAGCTCTCATAGATTTCCTTATCTTGTTTATCCCATGTAGGGTGTCCAACAGGGTTTACTACGAGGATCTTCAAATACCGTGCCTCCTAACTAGTTCTTCTACTGGCACATAGTCGTAGTCGAAGCCGAAGTGCCTGGGGCCAAAGAGTTCAAGTCCTTTGGGTGTACGCCACATTTCTGGTGCCTTAGCTGCCAATACGTTTACCTTATATCCTTCTTTTAGATCAGTATTGGTTACTGGTTCTCCATCGTCTAATACGAACATTATTAGGTCTGGAGGCATTACTATAGGCTTATCATCTAGCCACGCGATAATGTGTTCATTCTTAATCCAAGTCTTAAGGGTGTGCCCACTCCACTTGCCAGTACCTTTCAACAATGTTTCTCCTACGAGGAATCCTCCCTCATCCTTCCACGTATACTTCTCTACCTCTCCTTCAAAGATCTTCCACCCGCCAAGCGTGTCAACTATTGCTTTAACCGGGTCTTCTCCCTTCTCTCTCGCCGCTCTAACATTCTTTCCTAGCTTGTAGCAGAGGGTTAGCGTGTCTTTCACCATAGCTTTTCCTGCTTGCTCTATTGTTAATGGTGTGTCAACTACTGCTGCAGCTTTTCCGTCTAGTACTGACAGGTATCTTGCTATAGCCTCATAGTCATCTATATCGCTATACTCTTTCACTAAGACAATATTACCCGTACTCGTAACGATCATTGAGGGATACATCGGTATATCATAAATGTGAACAGTGCACTGGTGTAGTTCTGGTGCAGCACGGCCCAGAAGGTCTCCGTCAACAGCTGGTAATCCTAGTTTTGCTCCAACATATAGTGCTACAGCAGTATTCAACCCACCTATCTCTGAGGCAACAACACCGCGTATTTCTTTGCCTAAGTAGTCTTGCATTTCCTCGAAAGCCTTTCTTATAGGCTCATCAATTCTCACTGGCTTCTTGGTTTTTGCTGTTGGAGCTATAGTTCCAACAAAGTAGGGGACTACTACGATAGAGTCTTTTGGTAGCTCGTCTAGTTTTACTACATCTATTTTCCCAGCTATTTTCAATGCTTCTTCGAGGAGCTTTACACCCTCCTTTGGGTCTCCTCCACCACCTGTTCCGAGAATAGTTGCTCCGAGAATTAGGTCTTCTACGTCTTTCCTCGTTGAGAGGGAGAACATTGTTACCACAGTATATAGTGTATCCTCCAAACACGATATAAAACTATCTCATATCGGGTGAAAAGAATTTTAACCAGTCTAACACTAATTCGCAAGGGTGTTTAGGTTTTGCCCAGAATACTAGTTATAAATCCTGTGGCAACCAGTAAGTGGGATGAACTCACACAAAGTTTTCTCGAAAAACACGCTTCCCCCGAGACAAGTATAGTTGTTCGGAGCCTAAGAGAGGGGCCGGAGAGTATTGAGAGTGAATATGATCGAGACCTAGTAGCTCACCACGTAGTAGAAGAAGTTGTAAGAGCCGAGAAAGAAGGCTTCGACGCAGTAGTTATCAACTGCTTCGATGACCCAGGCCTCCACGCTGCTCGTGAGAGAGTAAAAATCCTTGTACTCGGGATAGGTGAAACCAGTATCATTACAGCCTTATTGCTGGGGCATAGGATAGCAATAATATCTACTGGTAGGAATGCTCGTGCACTCTATCATAAGAAGGCCTTGGAGCTTGGCGTATTGGATCGTGTAGCCTATACAAGTGGTATAGAGTTAGGGGTACTTGAGATGAGGGAGGACTTAGAGTTATTGAAGAAGCAGGTATTAGCTGAGGCACGGAAAGCAATAGAAGAATATGGTGCGGAAGTAATAGTCTTGGGATGCGGTGGATTCATAGGTTTGACAAAAGAACTCGAGGAAGAACTAGGAGTACCAGTAATAGATCCAACGCTAACAACATTCAAGGTAGCTGAAGCATTAGCGAGCATAGGGTTAAGGCATAGCAAGGCCTTCCTATACAATCCTCCAGAACATAAGGTAAGGGAGTGGGAGAAACATAGGTGAACACTTATATAAAACTTATTAAAACAAAATATAAATACTATTAAGGGCTTTCCAAAAGTAATAGTGGGATAGAATATTTTCGAAACACCTATACAAGGTGCATAGTGTGAGAAGAACATCCGTAAAAGGTCTTTCTAAAACAGCTGGAATCGTAATAGCCGTGATCATTATCATAATAATAGTGGCTATTGGAGCATACTATGCAGCACAGAAACCAGCACCAGCTACTACAACCACATCTCCTTCACCAACAACTAGTAGTCCTTCCCCATCCCCTACAACTACTTCATCGCCAACTACAACTAGTTCGCCAAGCCCAACAACTAGTAGTCCCTCGCCAACAACCACAGCCCCCGGGAAGAAGACTCTAGTAATATATGCATCACTATCAGAAATGACTAGCGCTGACCCCAGCACAGAGTTCTCTAACTCAATCCTATGGATGCCACTAGTCTATGAACCCCTACTATGGTATGACCCACTCCAAGACAAGTTCATACCAGGGTTAGCGGTTTCGTGGGAGAGTAGTAATAATGGTACAGTCTGGACATTCCATCTCCGGAAGAACGCTGTATTCCACGATGGTACACCAGTTACAGCTGAAGCGGTGAAGGAGAGTATTGAGAGAACCATTGCATTGGGCCAGGGAGCCGCCTTCATATGGGATCCGGTCGATCACATCGAAGTAGTAGATAATTATACTATTAAGTTCTACTTAAAGTATCCAGCAGCCCTAGACAAGATAGCCGCTTCATCTTATGGTGCATGGATCTTTAGCCCCAAGGTAGTAGAATACGCTGGGGCAAAGAATCTAACAGACCCCAAGGTGGCAGACTGGTTTAACGCGGGCCACGATGCTGGTAGTGGCCCATACAAGCTTGTGAAATGGGATCCCGAAAACGAGGTAATCTTAGAGAAGAACCCAGACTGGTGGGGCTGGAAGGAACCCAACTACCCATTAGCCTCGCCTAACGCCCCCGACGTATTTGTTGTAAAGATAGTTAAAGACTCTGTAACCCAGGAGAGACTAGTATTATCCGGCGATATCCATATAGCAGAATACGTGCCATTAGAAGACGTTGACAACTTAAAACACAACCCCAAGGTACAAGTAGTTATTAAGCCAAGCTTCCAGAACCTGCTCATGTTAATAAACACTAAGAAGCCGCCTCTAGACAATGTATTGGTGAGGAGGGCTATAGCCCACGCAATACCCTATGAGGACATAGTCAAGATAGCTAGGAACGGGTTAGCACAAGTGGCAAGTGGGCCCATACCCCATGGAATGTGGGGTCACTTCGACAACCTAACCTACGAGTACAATCTAACACTAGCAAAACAATTGCTAGCACAGGCTGGATTCCCCAATGGTATCAATAGGACACTACTCCTAACATATACTGCTGGAGACATCTACGAGAAGCGTACAGCAGAGGTAATCAAGGCAAGTCTAGCAAAGATAGGAATAAACGTTGAGATAAGGCCCATGAGCTGGGAGGAGCAGTGGTCTCTAGCTAAGAGCGGCTGGGAGAACCCTGAGGCGGCCCAAGACCTCTTCATATTCTACTGGTGGCCAACATATATAACGCCATTCGACTTCCTATACAACATGTTCAGTAGTGAGAGCAAACTATTCAATCTATGCTATTATGAGAACCCGCAATTCGATAAACTCATAGAGAAGGCGGTAACCTTAGAGGCAACTGATAGAGCGAAGGCGCTGAGACTCTACTATCAGGCCCAGAAGATACTATACGATGACGTGCCAGCAATACCATTATGGGATATGCTGGACGTTAGAGTAGCAGTGAAGAGTATCGGGAACCTCGACAAAGCGATAAACCCGGCCTATCCTACAGTAATCTTCGCACAAGTATTGGAAGTGAAAGGCTAGTAGGGAGACAGAGCCTTATGGAACCATAACTCTTTTTTCATTATTATAATATATCATGCATACAAATCATATGATAATATAATAGTCAGCCCCAGACCCCCTGAGTCACCATGAAATCCTGCTAGAAGACGTGTAACTTCCATGGTCTCTTCGAGGCGCCTCTCATGCCGGTAAGCAGGGAGTATATAGTTAAGAGGCTTATCCTACTAGTAGTCGTCGTCTTCGGGGTCCTTATAATAACATTTATTATAACCCGTGTTATACCAGCTCACCCAGAGCTCTTATGGGCTGGAGCTCATCCCACGGAGGAGCAGATTGAGAAGGCTAGGGAACAATTACACTTGAATGATCCCATCTACATCCAGTTATTATATTATCTTAGAGACTTCTTGGTGGGCGACTGGGGTGTCTCTTGGCGTACTAGGCAGCCAGTGCTCAGTGATATATTGTCTGCTCTCCCCGCTACATTAGAGCTCGTTACAACTGCCTTCATAATAGCCATTGCACTCGGCATACCCCTTGGAGCACTTGCTGCTTTGAAGAGGAATACTTGGGTTGACCACGTGATAAGAATTGTATCTGTTCTAGGGGCTTCGGTTCCAGTATTCTGGCTTGCACTAATATTCCAGCTAGTATTTAGTAGCTGGCTCGGAATACTTCCCGGAGCTAAGCGTGTAGACGAGTTCATTGTACTTGAAACAGGGTTTAAGCCTATCACTGGGTTCATACTGCTTGACAGCCTCTTGGAGGGAAATTTCGCTGTATTCGTTAATGCTCTCCACCACATAATATTGCCGGCAATAGTGCTCGCCTTCTATCCCTTCGGGCTTAGCGCTAGAATGACGAGAGCCATTATGACAGAGGTCTTGAACGAGCTCTATACTCGTAGTGCATTGGCTTGGGGTTTGCCTAGGAGGGTTGTTATCTACAAGTATGCCTTGAAGAACACTTTAGCGCCAGTTATTGCTTCACTGGGACTATCTTTCGGCTATACTATTATTGGTGCATTTATGGTTGAATTAATCTTTGTCTGGCCCGGTATAGGCTTGTACGCAGCAATGGCCTTGTTGAGCTACGATTACCCCGCTATTATTGGTAGTATAGTGTTGGTGGCTATCTTCTACACGGTGATCAACATGATAGTGGATATTATCCACGCAATAATTGATCCAAGGGTGAAACTGTAATGATACCCGAGGATATACGCGTAATATTCAAGCTGATAAAAACCAATCCGGTATCAATGGCTGGACTAGTAATAGTAGCTGCTTTCCTCGTTGTGGGCTTACTGGCACCCTTCATAACACCTTATCCCCAAGATGCTTGGGGCGACGTATATCATTTAGATCAGAGGTATCAGCCGCCTTCATGGGCTCACCCCTTTGGCACGGATGAGATGGGTAGAGATATGTTTAGCCGCGTTATCTTGGGTGCAAGGTTCTCGTTGATAATAGCTGTTGGTGTTGTAGGCTTAGCCTTGATTATAGGGATACCGATAGGATTGATAGCAGGTTACCTTGGAGGCAAAATCGGTACAACACTAATGAGGATAACTGATATGTTCCTAGCCTTCCCACCCCTACTACTAGCAATAGCGTTGGCAGCAACTATTGGGAGAGGTTTAACAAATACTATTATAGCCCTAGCTATTAGTTGGTGGCCCTGGTATACTAGGCTAATATACGTTCAAGTCAACTCTATTAAAACACTACCATATGTAGATGCGGCTAGAATAGTGGGAGTACACCCCCTAGCAATAATGTTCCGCCACATCCTACCCAACGCGCTAACACCAGTAACAGTCCAAGCAGCTCTCGACATGGGTTCAGCTATCCTAGAAGCAGCTGGACTAAGCTTTCTAGGAGTAGGTGTAACCCCACCTACACCTGAATGGGGCCTACTGGTAACAGAGGGTTGGAGCTCGATCAACATTGCGTGGTGGATTAGCTTGTTCCCAGGCCTAGCGATACTGATCACTGTTCTAGGATTCAACCTCCTAGCCGATGCTGTCCGCGAGGCAGGTGATCCCAGGCTTAGACGCATATTAATTGTGGGGAGGAAGCTATAATGTCCATGAAGCCTCTTGTCGTGGAAAACCTTACAATACACTACTATACGTTGGAGGGAATAGTAAAAGCTGTACGCGGAGTAAGCTTTAGCGTTGATAAGGGAGAATCAGTATGCCTCGTGGGGGAGAGCGGTAGCGGTAAGTCGACTATAGGGTTAGCTATAGTTGGAGCCCTACCAGCTAATGCTAGAGTATTATCGGGTAAAATACTCGTAAACAACGTCGACATATTAGAGCTCAGTAGCAAGGAGCTCGAGAAGATACGTGGGCGAAGTGTCTCAATAATATTCCAGGACCCCGCAGCCTCCTTTAACCCATTATTCACCGTGGGACAGATGTTATCTGATGTTATACGCTATAAGCTGGGGATACACGATAAGGAGGAGTTGAAGAAGAAGGCTATAGAAGCGTTAAAGAATGCTGGCTTACCGGATCCTGAGAGAGTCTACAACTCCTACCCCCACGAGCTTAGTGGTGGAATGCTTCAGAGAGCTGCTATAGCAGTAGCATTATCTACTAGACCAGACATACTGATAGCAGATGAGCCCACTACAATGCTTGATGTAACGCTTCAGGCACAAATACTAGACCTACTCCAAGAGCTTCGGAGAAAGCTTGGACTAGCACTAGTATTCATAACCCATAACCTAGGCGTCGCCGCTGGAGTATGTGATAAGATCCTTGTAATATATGCTGGAGCAATGATGGAGTTTGGGCCAGTTGACGAGGTTTTAGTGAACCCACTACACCCCTATACTCGTAAGCTAATAGAATGTGTTCCGAGATCAAGTGTACGTGTTGGTAGGCTAAAATACATACCGGGCTCGTTACCCGACTTAAGGAAACTACCTCCGGGATGTGTTTTTGCGCCACGATGCGAGGAAGCCATGGATATCTGTAGGGAAAAGGAGCCACCGTTAATTGAGGTTAAACCCGGACACTTCGTAGCATGCCACAAGTATAAGAGGTGATTAACTATAAGCTTGCTTGAGGTAGTTGACCTAGTAAAATATTTCCCGATAAAGAAGGGTGTGTTTGGGAGAGTGGTAGGGTATGTTAGAGCAGTTGACCACGTCTCCTTTAGGATAGGTGAGAACGAGACCTTTGCTCTAGTCGGAGAGAGTGGTAGTGGGAAGACTACTACAGCTAAATGTATTCTCGGCTTACTCAAGCCTACATCGGGTAAGATATTATTTTACGGCAAGAACATCTTAGAGCTAAGGGGGGAAGAAGCTAAATGGTATAGGCGTAACGTTCAAGCAGTATTCCAGAACCCCTTCCTATCCCTAAACCCGCGGATGAAGGTAGAAGACATTGTAGCCGAGCCGCTAAAGGTTCACCGCAAGGACTTATCTAAGGATCGGATAAGAGAGATAGTCTACGAGATATTGGATAGAGTAGGGCTTACCCAGGCTTTAGCTAAGAGATATCCCTACGACTTGAGCGGGGGCCAGGCTCAACGTGTAGCTATTGCACGCGCTATAGTGT
>JALWGO010000225.1 GCA_027038805.1 Thermoprotei archaeon | reverse complement strand
GTATTTGCCGATATCATGGAGGCACTATACATGAAGGGAGTAGACATTCTTCTCTCAAGCTTTATTCTCGGAATAGGTGGAAGACCCATGTATCTACACGATGTTTTAACAGTAATCAATAAGGTCAAAGAAATAGCTGAATCGGGTCATAGAACAATTGAAACATACTATATAGGGGTGAGAGAGTAATGACTAAACAATATTATAGATCAATAGCAGACTTACCTAGAGAAGAACTATTTGCACGCGGTCATAGAATGTGTCAAGGATGTGCAGCAGCCCTAATAATGAGATGGCTAACCAAGGCTATCGGGAAAGATGCTATAATAGTGAATGCTACTGGATGTGTGGAGGTAACAACAACTGTTTATCCGTATACTGCGTGGAAGCACCCATGGATCCATGTGGCATTCGAAAACGCTGCAGCCGTTGCTTCCGGTGTTGAAACCGCTATAAAGATGCTTAAGAAGAAGGGTAGAATACCCAAGGACAGGGACATAAAAGTGGTTGTAGTCGCTGGTGATGGAGGAACATATGACATAGGCTTACAAGCCCTAAGCGGCATGCTCGAAAGATATCATGACGTAATGTATGTGTTATATGATAACGAAGCATACATGAACACAGGCATTCAGAGAAGCGGTGGAACACCTCTCTATGCTTGGACTACAACTACACCAGCTGGAACGGTATGGCGTGGTGAGAGAAGACCTAAGAAACCTATAGCAGATATTGTTGCTGCTCATAGGATACCATATGTAGCGACGGCTAATCCAGCATATATAGTAGATATGATGAATAAGTTCAAGAAAGGACTAGAAATAAGAGGGCCCACATTTATTCACGTGTTCTCGCCATGTACACCGGGATGGAGGATAGACACAGCAAAAACCATTGAAGTTTCAAGGCTAGCTGTACTGACAGCAGTATGGGTAAACTATGAAATAGAGAATGGTGAATTCAGGGTTACCTCACCAGTACCGCGTAGGAAGCATGTCAGGCATTACCTAAAATTACAGGGTCGATTTAGACACATGACAGAACAAGAAATAGAAGAATTCCAAAAATACATTGACAAAGAAGTAGAGCGCATCAATAAGCTTGCTGGTAAAGAAGTAATAGGACCAGTTGTAGAGTAAAATATTTTTCCATTATACTATAAACCCTGCTTTCTATAAAACTGAATCATATTATATCTCTATTCCTTGCTATCTTACACAAACTCGTTACAGCCAGTTTTAAGCTATTGGTGGTTACAAGCAAACTATCATCTATGGTCTTAGGTAAATCTGCAACTATTATCTGTTCTTCAGCGCCCTCAGCAAAACCTATGACTCCCTCCCTCGGATCATAAATCATGCTTGCAACTTCTCCCACTATTTCCCCTTGGTTCTCCACTATACCTCCAGCAGCGATTACTGGTAAATTATTCTCTATGGCCCTGGCTATTAGCAAGTAATTCGTAAACTTATTGTTCGGTTTTACCCTAATAGACGTTATCAGCGAGTCAGCACCAGTTATTCTTAAACTTCGGGCGATTTCGGGTGTAATGATATCTTCCTCGGCCAATATGCCGTATTTTCGGTCTAAGTTAAAGTATACGAGTTCACGACCAGAGGATATTCCTATTTGTTCCTCCTTAGGAGATAGGGCTATTTTGCGGTATTTTCCAAGAATACCGCCATCTGGTCCAACAATGATAGTTGTTAAGAACAGTTTAGGCCCTGCTCTCTCTATCATGGGTCCGGCAACAATATACAGTGATGTCCCTATAGCAATAGTCGTTAATTGCTCGGTACTCGGACCCGGAATACGTTCGGCTTGACTTTTCAGCGAATATTTCAGTCGTTGGGGAGGGAGATAATCTATTATCGGACCACTATTGAACATTGAGGGTAACACTATTAGTTTTGCCCCCTTTTCTTTAGCGTCCTTTACTAAATTCTTTACGTGCTCCATGTTTGTACGCTTGGCGCCAATCCTAGTTTTTAGGTGTGCAACTGCTATTAAAGTCAACTATTATCACACCTCTGGGTTTAGTTTTACCTCCTATTAATGTTAATCCCGTTTCCCGTATTATTAAAGCGTTGAACTTGGAGCGCGATATCTCTTACTTCACTATATAGCTCTGATAATACATCTTGATAGTACTTCTTGCCCTCTTCAATATGATCCATATATTGTTCAAGTATTCTTGTACGCTCTTCGGACACTAGTTTTCTTACCCTCTCTGCAAGCAAGTATAGAGTATCCTTTCTAATATATTTTGAAAGTTCTCTAAATTTGCTATGTAACTCCAGAACTATATCCTTGTTCTCCTTTAATTCCAGATGTCTAACTACATCGTCAATTATTAGTGCTGAAAGGAAAGAGTAAACCCCCATTCCGAGTTCTGTTGCAACTAATTTTCGTTGTTTTGCTGTTTCAGTAACATATCCTCGCTGCATTAATGTTTGAATTATTTTAGCATAGGTACTAGGTCTTCCTATCTTCCTCTTCTTCATTAATGCTACTACATCTCCTTGTGTATACAGTGTTTTTTCAGCTCTCTTGAATATTATTACGTCTTGTATGGGATGTTTGCCTTCGGGAATACTCGGAACTATTTCAAAGGGTTTATAGATATCCATGAATCCTGGTTCAACTAGTTCTGTTGGATGATCTAATTGTTTTATAGCATTACCAATTTTCACGTTGTATACTTCGCGTTTCACTTTAGCTGGCTTCATCTGGCTTGCTATAAACCTCCTAAATATTAAATCGTATATTAGGTAATGGTATCTTGTAAGTACTCTAACTGGTTGTATGATTCCTTCGGTTATTAGTTCGCGTAGGCGTTCTGCATCTATGGGTCTTGTAGGCCTTATTGCTTCATGTGCCCCGCCAGTACCCCAAGTTCTTGGAACGAAGAGTTCCCTGTATTTGTCGCCATATTTTTCTTTCAAATATTCTCTTGCTACATTGATTCCTGTATCGGATACCCTTATACTATCAGTTCTATGGTATGTTATGAATCCTAGTTCGAAGAGATCTTGTGCAATATTCATGATCTCAGTTGTGCTTAACTTGAACTTTGAGGAAGCTTCTGATAGCAGTGTATCAGTTGTGAATGGAGGCAGAGGTTTAATTTCCTCTATTCTCTCGCTTACCTTCTTCACTTCCAGTACTTGTTTTAGAAGATATTCTCTTTCAAGGCTCGGTAATGCTCCTTTAAGCTCGTCCTCCGAGAACTCAATGTCTACTCTAGGTGTTATGAAACGATAGAAATATTTCTGACTCTTCTTATGCTCTATGAACCTCTCTATAATCCAGCCTAGTACTGGTGACTGTACTCTTCCAGCACTAAGATTCCTGTTTTCGCCTGGCTTGCACTCATATTTTCTTTTCTTTCTCTTTGATTCGCTTAGATATAGTTTGCAATAGGGTGGCCAGAACTCATACCATAAGAGTGGTGAGAGAGTGAATCCTATCCATCTATCCTCTACCCTTCTAACGATTTGTGCTTCTACGAGCTTCATATCGAATTCTCTTATTGTTTCTAGAGCTTTTGTTATAGCCTTCCTTGTTACTTCGTGGAATTCTATTCTCCTTATATCACGAGTATAGGGTGAGAGTAGAACAGCTGTATCCCATCCTATTTTTTCGCCTTCGGTATCTGGGTCTGTTCCTATTAGAACCATGTCAACTTCGCTTGAAAGCTCTCTTAAGGCCTTTATGACTTCTCTAGAATCCTTTATGATATTACCTCCACACCTAGGACAAATATTTGTTTCATCTGTGAACTGGTAACCACATTTTAAGCATCTTTTTATGGACGTGTAAACTGGGGTGAATCGAGGTCGTTTTTTCTCATCAATTAATACTCCGTGGAAGCCTATTGGATCCTTTACTAGATCGTATACATGGCCTCCGCTTGCAGTTATCATTAATATTAGGTTTCCTGTAGTTACCTCATATACTTTTAATACATTATTTATAGTCCTCACATTGGGTTTACCGAAGAAATTGGCTATAGTTCTCGCCTTATTGGGTGACTCTACAACCATTAATGCTGTTTTTACTAGATCTTTTATCTCCGCTCTTATCTTTCCGCTTAGTATCTCCTTTACTCTTGCTCGATCCTCGTCTATTTTCTTTATGATTTCATCGATATTTAACTCGTTGAAATTCTTCCATTCTATGTCTTCAATTACCCATTTTATCCTCCTAGTTAATCCTCTAAACAAGCGCTCATCATCTATTACTACAACTGATAACCCATATGTTAGTCCCCCTGCATACATTCTACTTGTTCTTCCACTTGCTTGAATATAGGTCATCACATCGGGTACAAGGATGTAAGTTTTGCCCTCAGACTCGATTATTGAGAGTTCGGGGTTCTCCTTTAGTCTCTTCCTTACATCTTCACGTTTCAGCATTTCTCTAACATAGTTTAATGCTTCATAAAAGTCTTGATCTATCCTTGATTGTGGTTCTTGTCCACTTCTCAATATCTCAGCTAGTTTAGCCAATGCTGCCGTAGATAGTCTCTGTAAGTGCCTTCTTAAGCGGGCTATCATTACCTCTACTTTCTGTTTCTCCTCGTCACCCACAGCTTCTCTTAGAAGAGTTAATGCTCTAAATATGTTTACTGGATGAGGATCCTCTAATTGGGTGCTAAACTTAAGTCTAGGAACTCCCGCGAAGACAGCATATCTGACACGATCAGGTAGATCGAGACCACGGACCATTACTCCGTAATATGTAGCAACTCCTACTAGTACATCTATCTCTCCTTCTATAAACAAGTCTAGGTTCTTAATCGCTTTTGAGTGAAATGCACCAGCCTTGTATCTTGTTTTTTCTGATATGTATTCGGCTAATTTTTCCGCATATTCTATTCCTTTATCTATAGGCACAAATACTAGTCCACCTGTCCCCAACTTATTTACAAGGGAGCTAACAGTTTCCTCAATGTTTTCACGGGGCTCTATGTATGAATCAGTAATGTTTCTTAGGAACTCCGATCGCGAACCAACTTCAAAGCCCAATAGTTCTCTAAAGAGCTTGACGCGTGTTCCCCTAGGCCTACCTGTTGCCGTTGAAACTATGAGTACTGCCTTCAGTTTCTTTCTCTTATGTTCTATCTTTTTCTCAAGCTCCTTTATCCTTCTATCTAATTTATCGATAAGCTCCTTATCATTACGGGAAAGGTACCTTGCAAGCTCTCTCTTAAGCTTTATTAACTCAAATCCCGTTTCAATATCTTTCTCATCGAAGCCCATTAACATTAGTAAAAGATCTATACTCTTACTACTCTTCAATACAGCGTCTACGTCGTCAACAAATAAAAATCTAAAGCGTCTTCCAATAAGCTTATCAAAGTTTTGCTGTAGGAATCTCGCAGTAGTTATAAGTACATGGAAATCTCCTGCTTGTAATCTACTCAACCGCTCTGCTCTCTCCTTCCTAGATAGTCTCGAGTGAATAGCGAGGACTCCCACATTGACTCCGGCTCTCTCTGCTAGGTCAACTAATTTTTTCTCAGCCTGCATTACCAGTGGAGTTGTTGGAACAATAATGTATGATTTAGCGTTCTCGGTTTTAGCTAAGAAAAGAGACATTGTTAGACCAAACATTGTCTTTCCAACACCAGTTGGAGCAACTATAGCAAAGCTTTTACCACGTAGGACTCTTCTAGCCCATGTGCGTTGAGCGCTCCAAAACCTACTTCCCGTAGCCTTATTGAAAAATTCTTCAACTCTTCTAAGCTTTTTCTCGGTCTCGTAGAACCACTTGTATTCTTTAAGTACACCGTGTTTGCGTAAGATACTGCCTAGCTCTAGTACATCGTATCTTTTTAACTCTATTTTTGGTAGACACTTACTACAAGGGAGGCCATAGAATAATCTTAAATCGGATATCTCGCCACCGCAGTTGGGGCACGCATACCGGTATATACCGTGAGCCTCTAATTGCTTACCCATTAATGCACCCAACTCGTATCTTTATTACTACAGATTATAGGTAAATAAGTAGGGATTTAAAGGTTATATTCTCTAGTAAAATCATACAATAACTCGCTTAGAAAAATAATACACTTTTTCAAAGATGCTTATAAAAGTCTACTCTTCGCCTAATGTTACTTCAGATATACCTCCACGTGTTATTTTTAACACTTTGTTATGGTAGACTATTATGCCTTTATCTGTTATCTCGAAGGGATGTCTTCTCATTGAATGCTTAGTTCCCCTCATTTTCCACACTATTAGGCTTCTTTTTAGCTCTCCTCCTATTTCGTCTAGATCTAATCTTATGATACCGTCAGCAGCGTGTTCTACTCCAGGGCCTCCGAATCCTCTCTCGGTTACTGATACCTGGCTCACTAGTATAGTTGTTACGCCCATACCGCTTAGAACTCTCTTTAACATCATGACGATACTTCTGGCAACAGCGGGTTTTGTGAGGTATAGAGTAGATACTGAGTCTATTACTCCTCGTACAGCCCCAGTATCTCTTATGGCCTCCTTTAATGTATCTATGAATAAGCCTACATCTGTTGGATCTCTTACAACATATCTCTCCCTCTTAGCAGCTTCACCTATTCCACCAGTAAAGGCGTCAACTATTGCGAAGAGTCCTTCTTGCTCGTATTTTCTTACATCCCAGCCGAATTGTCTCATGTTTATACGTACTTGAACTGGATGCTCTTCTAATGCAACATATATACCGGGTTCGCCCATTTGTAGCCCGTTCCACAAATATTGTTGTCCAAAGATGGTTTTCCCTGTTCCAGGTCCTCCGGCCAACAATACTATGTTTCTCTTTGGTATTCCCCCATAGAGTATTTCATCCATTCCAGGTATACCGGTTTTAACTCTCTCAACCATATATTCCACCCTTTCTTAATATATATGTTAGGGAATATATATTATTGGGTAATTATAGTGTTAACTAGATAGTAATGAGATTATTTAATCAATGGTTTTTAACCAGTTTAGTAGAACTATAACAGAGTGTGAGGTAACATGTCAAGAGAAATTAGACTCCGTGTAGCAGAAGCTTTATCAAGGGATGTTGGGAGAAAAATCGCTAGAATACCAAGAGACGCTATGAGTGCTCTAGGCATAGAGACTGGTGACTTTATCGAGATAGAGGGCCCTAAGGGCAAAGTAGTAGCACAAGTAATTCCCCTACGTCCCGAAGACGGTAAGGGAATTATAAGAATAGACGGTTACATAAGAGAAAGTCTGGGCGTAACTGTAGGAGAGTATGTTACTATACGTAAGGCTGAAGTAAAACCAGCCGAAAAAGTAGTGCTAGCGCCAACGGAGCCCATAATGTTTGGAGAAGACTTCGTAGAATACGTGAGGAGGCTACTACTAAGAAAGCCGGTCTCTCGTGGCGAAATACTAGTAATTCCTATCTTTAACACAGCGGTAAAACTAGTAGTCGTATCAACACAGCCAACACAAGCAGTATATGTTACAACCAATACTGAAGTAGTTGTCCGAAAGCAACCAGTAGCACCAGAAAGACTAGAACGTGCGCGCGCTATACCAAAAGTTACATGGGAAGATATAGGAGACCTAGAAGAAGCAAAAGAGAAGATCAGAGAAATAGTAGAACTACCACTAAAGCACCCAGAGCTCTTCAAGCACCTTGGAATAGAGCCTCCAAAGGGAATACTGCTTTACGGTCCACCAGGTACTGGTAAAACGCTATTAGCTAAGGCATTAGCGAATGAGATAGGAGCATATTTTATCGCTATTAATGGTCCCGAGATTATGAGTAAGTTTTATGGTGAGAGCGAGGCTCGTCTAAGAGAAATATTCAAAGAAGCTGAGGAAAATGCTCCAGCAATAATATTCATAGACGAAATAGATGCAGTAGCACCACGTAGAGAAGAAGTAACTGGTGAAGTAGAGAAGAGGGTAGTAGCGCAACTTCTAACATTAATGGATGGATTGAAGGAGAGAGGAAAAGTAATAGTAATAGGTGCAACTAATAGGCCTGAAGCTGTAGATCCTGCTCTTCGTAGACCAGGTAGATTCGATAGAGAAATAGAGATACCACCGCCAGATAAGAGAGCTAGAAAAGAAATACTTCTAGTACATACACGTAATATGCCATTAGCAGAAGATGTGGATCTAGACAAATTAGCAGAAATGACCCACGGCTATACTGGTGCAGATATTGCTGCACTTGCAAAGGAAGCTGCAATGGCGGCACTTAGGAGATTCATTAAGGAAGGTAAGATCGATGTAACAAAATCAATACCACCCGAGAAACTAAGAGAACTAAAGGTAACTATGAAGGACTTCCTAGAAGCAATGAAATTTATCCAGCCAAGCCTAATGCGTGAGATTTATGTTGAGGTTCCTGAGGTTCGTTGGAGTGATATTGGTGGTTTGGAGGATGTTAAGCAGCAGTTGAGGGAAGCTGTAGAGTGGCCACTAAAACACCCAGAAATCTTCGATAAAATGGGGATAAGACCGCCTAAGGGAATATTACTCTTTGGTCCTCCTGGTACTGGTAAGACTTTGTTGGCTAAGGCTGCTGCTACTGAGAGTGGTGCTAATTTTATCGCGGTTCGGGGCCCAGAAATACTAAGCAAATGGGTAGGAGAATCAGAAAAAGCAATAAGACAAATATTCAGAAGAGCAAGACAGTATTCTCCCGCAATTGTATTCTTTGACGAAATAGATGCAATTGCCCCTATGAGAGGTCTCGGAAGCGACACTCATGTGACAGAGAGAGTTGTTAGTCAACTCTTAACAGAGATGGACGGTTTAATTAGACTCGACAACGTTGTTGTCATTG
>JALWGO010000224.1 GCA_027038805.1 Thermoprotei archaeon | reverse complement strand
AGGAAATCTACTGGTTCGAAGACAAGGCTGGTAGAGAACTAGGACTTAGATTCGATATGACGGTCCCCATAGCACGCTATGTTGCAATGAACCCCCAGCTACCAAAGCCCATAAGACTATGCTATTTCTCACGTGTATGGAGATATGATGAACCCCAAGCTGGACGCTGGAGAGAATTCTGGCAATACGGTATAGAGCTTATTGGATCAAAACATGTGGAGGCTGATGCAGAGGTAATAGCATTATTTACTGAATCCTATCGTAGAGTCGGATTAGACGTTGAGGTAAGACTATTTGATAGAAGAATAATGGAGTCCCTCCTAGAAAAATACGGGATACCTGATTGGAAGAAGCATGGAATCTTAACCCTAATAGATAAGAGATGGAAGATAGGAGAAGATGAGTTCAAAGAACAATTATACGAGCAGAATCTAAGCCAAGAGCAGGTGGAAGCACTAGTGGAATTCACTGCAACCCGTAAACCCCTGAAAGAATCCATTAGCCTCATAGCAGATGTAGAGCCCAAGCTAAGAGAATTCTATGAGGAACTAGTAAGCCTACTAGAAGCCTACGGTGTACTAGATAGGATATTATTTGATGCGTCAATTGTTAGGGGACTCGAATACTATACTGGACTAGTATTCGAAGCATACTATACCAGAGGAGACGAGAAATGGAAAAGACTAGCCCTCGGGGGAGGGGGGAGATATGATAAACTATTAGGGCTATATAGGAAGCCAGGGGCTCCAGCAACAGGGTTTGCTATAGGAGTAGACCGTGTGATAATGCTGCTTAAAGAGCTAGGCCTAGTTGAGGAGAAACCAGAACCTATAGACGTTATGGTCGTATCGGCAAGAGAACTATATAGAGAAGCTATAAAAATAGCGTTAAAACTTAGAGAAAAAGGATTACGAGTAGAAGTAGACGTAATGAGGAGGCGTATTAAGGAGGCACTAAGATACGCAAATAAACGTAATGTAAAGATACTTGTATATGTTGCGCCAAGAGAGTATAAAGAGAGGAAAGTAGTTGTAAGAAACCTTGTGGATAGAATACAAGAATACGTGGACATAGATAATATTACAGAATACGTTGAGAGAGAACTAAAAGTATGGAGGATCTCTTGAACTCTAGAAGAAAATTTATACTATCTTCGAGAGAACTCCAGTGCCTTTAACGACTAATAGCTTATCCTCACTTGATATCCTATAATCTAGTGGGGGGTTTACCAGTATTTCTCCATTAGGTTTAGCTATACCAACTATTATAATGTCTTCCTCGCGTTTGGCTTTAACTAGAGCCTCCTCTATTGTCAGCCCCACGTACTTGTCGGCTGGTTTTTCTACGAGGTCCCCTACCCCTTTAATTGTTGTCAAGTCACTTATAAGTAGAGCTACATTTTTCTCGAAGACCATGCTCGCGAGTATTCTAGCAGTTATAGTTGATGGAACAACGTATTGGAAGCCCGCCGCCTCTAATACTTCTGTCGTCTTAGAGGTCCTCGCCAAGGGTATTATCTTTGCACCTGGATTTAGTTTTCTTGCCAGTAGGGCTATGTGTACTCCTATAGAGTCGTCGCGAGGGCATATGATAATGTATTTCGCCTTATCAACTCCTCCTCTACGCATCGTCTCCGTGTCCACTAGGTTTCCTACAACATAGTCTACGTTAACTGTTATGTTAGGTTGCTTATCGGTTATCCACGATATCCTCGCATGGGATATATTCTTCTTTATCTCATCCATAGCCTCAATGCATTCCTCACTGTCACCTATTATTACTACGTCACGGTTCTTCAACCAGGCTAGCCCCCAAGTCTTCCTCAAAGCACTAGATAATAGTTGCTCGGCAATAAGACTTACCAGTAAGCTGTAGGAGGCAATACCTAGTATCGCGTTAACGACTGCTACCGCCATACCGGGACCCGTTTTCGGGACAATGTCTCCGTATCCCACGGTAGCCATTGTTATAATACTCCAATAGAGAGCTCTAGCAAAACTGAGCTCTTGTCCCTCAGCCTCCCATACGGGTTTTTCGAAATAGTAGAATAATCCCGCATTTACTACAGCTATAACTGCAACTATAGTAGCTGCTACTACTACCTTATTCTTAGTAGGTTTTACGAGAGACCTTAACAGATTTACCAATACTCTATGAATTAATACCACTGGCATTGACTCAAGTATCCCCTACCCGATTGCTTGCCGGAACCCATATAAGGATTGCTAGTAGTGGCTCAACTTTATTTAACCCCTTTAACTGTGTTAAAAATAGCGTAGGAGAGGTGTTTAGGATAACCTTAAACGACTATATTAGGGGAATAATAGATGCAATCGCAACGAGTAGAGAAGACAATATTGTTATATTGGAGGTGACCAGGGCTGGCATCTACAAGCTTTTAAGGGAAGACCTTCTCCGAGACTTTATAGTATCTGAGGAACCATTTATAGAGAATAATGGGGAGGAAATAGTTGTAGGCTATAAGGTAAGGCTAAGATACAATAACATAGAGGAGCTAAAGGATCCCTACGATTATCTCGCTGGATGCCTCGATGCAGGACTAGTAGACGTTAGGAGAAGAAATGATAAACTAGTCTTAGAGTTAAAGTGTAGGAACGCTAATACGGTCTTAAAACTATTTAGAGTAGTTGAGAACAACGGGAAAATTACACTACAACTCGATACGAAGGAAATAGAAAAGGTTTTACCAAGACTCCACAACAGCTACGTGGCCCTAAAGATAAGAGCATTATACAACAATGACCTAGAAGATTATCATAGAATTGTTAGAGAAGAGTTTCAAGCAGATGAAGTACTAGGCCAGCTGGCAGTAGAAGAAATACTGTATTCTAGTCGTAGCGAGGAATACAAGAAGATACTATCAATTAAGCCCGAGGAAGCTAGGTTTCAGCAAAAACTTATAAGAGAACTAATTGGATGTGGAAGATGACTCTCTTGTACGTATAATCTTCTCGGCTACCTGGTAGGCTATTTCACGGTATTTTTCACGTGTCTTCTCTAAGTAGTCTTCAATGAAGTCATATACTTGTTCTACTCTAGGATGTTCTGGTATATTGGGTTTTACTTCAACTATTTCCTCGTATAGTTTCCTAGCTCTCTCAAGATCCTCGTAGAATTCTTTATCAGAAGTTATTTCGGCTATTATTTTATTTAATAGTACTCCGAGGTCTAGTGCTTTAAGCGATAGTATTCTTAGCTCCTCGTTGCCTAGGAACTCCTGGTTTCTTAAATCCTCGTAGAGTTTCTTGATGAGGTTCAATGCTTTATTATAGGCTGTATAGATATTATATTTTTCGAGTTCCCGGACTATTTCCTCAGCTTCCTTTACCCCAAGGCTAACGATATTGTTTGCCTTCCCACGTGCTACATCGAAGTCGGGTTTATTGCTTAATGCATTGAATAGCTCTAGAAAAGCTGGGAGGACATCCCTTACGAATACCGCTATTCTCTCGAAATCCTGAAGAGCTTTGTCAACGATTTCTCTCTTAGCTTCCTCTCTCCTCCGTTCTTCTTCTCTTATACGCATTATTTCGTCTAGAACACTCTTTATGCCTTCAAGGTTATCGCATTCCTCTAATACTAGTCTCCCGTCCTTAAAGAATAATATTAGCTTAGAATCAACTAAATCATATTTTTCTATATCTGATAGGAAGTGGACTTCCGATATACGGTATCTAAAGGCTTTTTTCTCAAGAATTCTCAGCTCATTACCTACTATTGATACACGGATATTCTTGCCCATTAACCTGCAATTAGATATTATCTCACTGCTCACACGGGAACACCTCTAATAATGCTATGAGATTGTCTATGGAGAGCGTGGGCATATCATTTCTCTTCCATCCTCTACTCTTATAGTTGCTTCAGCAAAATGTATTCTAACATATAGTCTTGCAAGCCATCTAGCATGTTCTCGTAGCATTGGTATCTCTCTCAAATCGACACATGAGCCAGTGTAGAGTTTGTCTTCGATAATGCGTCTCGCTATCCAATAGTTTGCTGCTCTCTCCCTAGCCTTACTGGCCATGTCTAGATAAGATATATTCCTCCTTAAGGTTTCAGCTAACTCTATGAATCCGGGTACACCGCGGCCAATGGTTTCTGGAATACTTCTAAGGTCAGGGAGGTGGGCTACTGGTATCCCGGCTAAATCAGCTATTATCGTCTTCTCTACTCCAACTATCTTTGAAGCATAGTCTATTGTCTTTTCAATCCACTCGCTGATCCTAACAATATTCTTGGATAAACTATCCTTTACTGCGAGTATGAGCTTGGAGAGCTCTGATATGTCTCCAGTCTCCTTCTTTAAGATGCTCATTGTCTCGTTTAGGCTCTCAAGTAACTCCTTCCTTATCTCCTCCTCAATGAATACTCCTTGCTCAACCACCTGGTATACGTCTCTTAATGTTGCTGTTAGTCTTGCTACAAGCTGGTTCCAGAGTTCTACCAGCCTCGGATAATAGGTGTCCTTGAACTTTATTATAGTCTTCAACGCTTGCTCTAATGCTACGAATGGGTCATATTCTATGTTCGCCCTTATACTATTTATATCTGCTTTAACGGATCTCAATATCTCTAGTCCACGTGGATCAAGTAATGCCAGGCTCTTAGCCATGCCCTCATATTGTTGTAGGAGATGTTCAACAGAGTCCATGATAGCCTTATTCAGCATCTCTGTTGCACGTAAGAGTTCCTCTATTGTTATCTTGGTTAAATCTATTTCACGTACTTCTCTAGGAACCTCTAATTCGCCTCCAAGACTCTTGAGGAGTTCTACTGCATCAAGTAATGTTGCCCTCCTAACGTTAAAGGAGCTCTTCATGTTTTCTATAAAGCTGGAGCGTAGGGCTTCCAGTTTCCCACGTATCTCCTTAACCCTACTCGTTATAGGGCTTCGGAGGAGCTCGAAGCTTCTAGCTTTAAGACTCCACGAATATAGGTCCTTAACCTCGTCTTCAAGCATTTTCAAGTCTAGTTCTAGTTTCTTAAAGGTTCCATGGAGAGTTGAAACTAGTTCAACGGACTTCTCTATTTGCCCCTTCAAGACATTTATCTGTGAAAGCATTTCTTCGAGTCTCTTCTTAATCCTCTTTCTAAGTTCTTCTCCCTGCATTCTCAGCTCTGATAAGGCGTAGAATATGTAGGGTGGGTAGACAAAGGCTACTAGTAATGCGAAGCCATGGAGGATTATGAGATCTTGCTTCTCCATGAGAGTCTCGGAGCTATAGCCTAGCGGGGAGAGGGTATTAAACATGTATAATCCTGCTACCAAGCCTATCCATAGAGCTACTATTGCTAGTATTGGGAGAGAAAATGCCAGTATTAGTGAGATAGAGCTTTTCTCTGATTTTCTAACGAGCTTATACATGAGGCGTGCTAGCTCGTTGTTAATGTAGGAGTATATTGCCCCACCTAGACCTAGGCCAAACCATATAGTTAGGGTGGCTATTGTCACAGCAATACTATAATCTGTTAGAATATTCTTAGCGAGAACAATTAATGATGCCGCAATCGCAGTCTTCATCTCCTCTGGACTCATATTACTCATGTTAATAACACGTGGACGTAGGTTACCTAAACCCAGCTTCTCTATTAGCTCAGAGAGCCTCGCAGTAAGCAATGGTTCCCCATGAAGAATTCTCGTACGATTTATTTCCGTAAATATAGGGACAGTTCTATTGACATTTAATGGCTGTCCATGTGCTTGAGCTGTTGGGGGTAAATAGTAAGTTACCGCGTAGATTATAGTATCCACCGCTATACCGTGGGGAGCGAATTCTTGCGCTCTCTGATAACCGTAGTCAACCATGGTATAGGCTACTTGTATTGGCAGAAATAATGAGAAGTATATTAGGAAGAAGAGTCCTAGACCTTTAATGCTCTTCGCCTTAACAACGCGTGCTGCACTTAGAGCAGCGAAGAGTAGGGGGATTGAGAGGTAGGCGTATGGAGTTATGAATAATAGTATTGCAGTTAAACTAATATAATATGAGACTAGCTCGAGTGGGTGCTTAATCGTAGCCGCTACAACAAGCGCTACTATAAAAGTCGCTATTAACACGCCAAAATATGCGCCGCGAGCATAGGGGTCCTCTAACATGTTGAAGAGAGCGGGGCTAACACTTCTAAGACCTAAAGGGACTGCAGCCTTAACGGCGAAGAAGTAGTAAACATGATAGACTATTCCTCCCACGACAATTAATGTAGTTAGGAAGCTTGCTATCCTAAACCTGTTAACATATGCAAAGAAGCCCGCTATGATGCCTAGTGCTACTGGTAATGCAGCACCCTCAGGCCTAGTAAATATTGCTAGTGTTGGTGTTAGACTAGAAGCCCAGACTATTATTATTAATGAGTAAGTTGCCGCGAGAACACGGGGTCCATATCTCTTAACGAAGTCAAGCCAATCCATGACCACGCTGACCTCTAATGCAATGTTGTTTATTATTTTAGGGCTAAATCATGCTTGCATCCTCAGGCGATCTGGATATTATAGTTGCTTGTAGAAGTATTTTTATCTAATGTCCTTTAATATAAAGGTGAACCCTATTATACAGCCTCTGGGAGTAGTAGGGTTCAATTTATTTATCTCGGCAAGGCTTATTGGTATACGGGTATAATACTTGCCTGAGCTAACCGTTATTGACGAATACGTTAAGTTTATTGAGGAGAACTTTAAGCCCCGGAAATATCGTGTAGCAGTAGTTGTTGCCTCTAAGGAAGCTGTCGACGCTTGCAGCAGGCTTTCAGCTTGGGTTGGAGAATACGAGTATTCTGTATTGTTTGTAGAAGGACATGAGAAAAACGTGCATGTTAGTGTTGATTACCGGGAACCATGGTATCATAGTATTGTAGATGTCTCGGAATTATTTAGAGAGCATAGATTATATGCTGATGTACTAGTACTTGTAGCCGAGTTTAATAGGCGTGAAGAAGTACCAGTATTCTATCATATAGCGAGCGAATATAAGAAAAAGTATCCTTGGGGGAAAGTTCTATTATTCGCTATAGTGCCAAGTCCAGGCGCCGCCATAGAGTACAAGGCGCTAGCATACTCCTTGATGCGAGAACTCCACTTGAAGGATAAAGCTGATGCTATAATAGTAGTTGATCCTAGGAGACTAGCAGAACTCAATGGATTATCTCTTAACGGCGTACTCGTTTACAGGTTTAGTGGTCTAGGAGAAATAATTGGAGCAATAACCTCGGGTGACGTCTTTCTAAAAGAGATAGAGAGGTGGAAGGATAAGCGTGTGTGGGAGATAGCAAGCCTACTCGGAGTAAGCATGGCTATCTATGGATCTCTAGACAACTTGTTTAAAACACTAGAATTTGGTTTACTTACGACTCCGTGGAGCTGGAAGAGTGATGTCCTAGCCCTCATACTTAGAGCTGAAAGTAGGGTAAATATTAGAATGGATGACTTGAGGCTGAGTTTCAACGAGTGGGCTTCAAAGAAGTTCGAGAAGCTTGTAAGCGTTATAGTTGACTATGGGAAGGCTAAGGGAGGTGTTAGGAGAGTAACAATAGTATTATTGGGTAGGCTTAGCAGTGAAGCCGAGAAAGAAGTATTAGGTGTCTTAGAAAAAGCTTTTAGAGAATACATGGGTGGAGGACAATAAATGCTCTTTATTATTGATTCTTCTGCTCTGATCCAAGTGATTTACGGTATAGTTCTTCTAGCTCCTCTATAGTATAGCCCCATTCCTTGAGGAAGCTTCTCATAAACTCTCTATCACGTGGATCACTAGTCTCATAGCTGTGCCTTAGAACCTCATATATGTCTAGGTTTTCGGGTCTCACCTTGCTAACCATTACTAGTATGCTTATAGTCCATGGATCTATGGGCGCTGCTTCACGGAAAGCTATACACCGGCTCACCTCGCCCTCAATGTATCCAGCTAAGCTGGCTTCTACTTCTTTGCGTAGATCCTCGCTCCACAAGCCTACTGGTGAGAGGACTGTAACCCATATACGGTCTGTACGGAAGTCTGGTTTTAAGCCAAGATTTGTTGGATTCTTCAATTGGTTTATGATTGTCCTCATAAACTTGTTAAATCTCTGCTTGTCTAAGATCTTCATTAAGGCTTCCTCACTCTTCAATTCCTCAGCTTTACCCATCAATAGTTTTTCTAGAATCCTTATCTGCTCCTGATGGCTTAGCTCGGCAACTCTCGTAAAGACCTTCTCGAGCCTTGATATGCTTGCTAGTTCTTCGTGGAACTTTTTCTCGAGCTCACCTATACGTTCGATACTCTTTCTATACTCGCTTGTAACAGCGTATAGGTTCCTTATATTGGAGAGCATATCCAGCTTTGATTTCAGCTTATCATATTCTTCTTGAGCTATTCTGCGCTCTTCTTCTAAGCGTTTAAGTGAGACTTCTAGTTCACGTGCCCTAAGCTTGTATTTTCCTTTACCGAAGGGTAGGAGTCCTCTGAGCTTTGACTTTACTTGCTCGTATTCTGCTCTCGTTCTACGGAGTTTTGATTCAACTACTTCTATTTCCTCTTCTCTACTCTTTAATTCCTCTTCGAGCCTCCTTATAATACCGGATAAAGCTATAACGACGCTCTCAGCTATCTTTGATTCTTCAGCTGGTGTGCTTGTGAGAGCATTTACTACTTGGAGAAGCGTGTTTGCTTCAGCTCTAGCCTCATCTACCAGTGGCTTGATCTTTGCACCCATTATAACATATAATTGCTTGGCTAGATCGGTTACCTCAACATATAGTTTAACGAAGTTTAAGGCCTCTGCCAATAATCTCAGTGTATCAGCGAAAGCATTTATCAATGCTTTTTGTTCGGGCGTAAATCTTGGAGCGCTAACGGTTATACTCTTCAAGTCTTCTACACTAGTATTAACAGTTCTAATGAACTC
>JALWGO010000223.1 GCA_027038805.1 Thermoprotei archaeon | reverse complement strand
CAAAAACCAAGACTACGGAGAAAACGATAGAGTACACATATTCATAATACCCAAGTGGAGCTACGAGAAAGCAATAAGCATAGGAAGAGAACCACCACCCCTTAGGCTAGGAGAGGTAAAAATATTCTAATACTAGAAACGAATAGATAACCAGCCATAGAGGTCCTCCCTAAACCACACGGGGATTACTGGGAGAAGTGATCTATCTTGGAGAAAAATAAAATGTATGAAGCATTACTGCGGAGAGCTAAGGGGTTCTACGAGCTCGCATTAGAAGCGTTGAATAGGGGCTTATATGATCACGCATGCTTTTTTGCAGAACAATACGTACAACTATATCTCAAAGCACTATTATACAAGTACTTGGGCAGCTATCCGAGAACCCATGAGCTAAGACAACTTTTATCCCTCATAGCAGAAAGCCTACCGGGAGAAGTAGGAGAAGAGTTTAAACGCTTCCTAAGAGAGAACCGGTCTAGGATATCAGAACTCGAAGACACCTATATTATGACAAGATATGCTTGGAAAACATATACACGCGAAGACGCTGTAGAGATAATAGAGTTTGCGAGAAAACTAGTAGAAAAGCGAGAAAAACATTAGGATTCGAGAACAATGCTTGAGGCAAAAGTATTCAAAGAGAGAGCCAAGATACTTAGAGAGTGGAGGAAGTGGAGCCAACGAATAGCTATTGCAGCACGAGAAGTCTTAGGCGAAGTAGAAGTCTACGTTATCGGAAGCATAGCCGAGGGGAAAGCCATAGCGGCAAGCGACCTAGACATACTAGTAGTATCACAGAAAATCCCCGACAACCCAAGAGAACAGTCAAGACTCAAAACACTAATAGAGGAGAAAGCCGGGCTACCCTTCAACCACCCAGTAGAAATACACCTAGCAAAACCCTCAGAAAAGAATAGTTATCTCGGTCGGGGTAAGAATATTAGGCTAGTATAAGACTATATGGCTATTATTCTACCTCCTTGCCCCTGTGATCTTGTTTACGAGTTCTACTGCTTTCTTAGAATAGAGTATCCTGTCTACAATTATTTTACCATTCCTATGGGATACGGTAAAGCCTTCTAGGAGTGAGAATTCTAGTCCACTATGGGCTATCGCGTTTCTTAGAGTATTATCGTCTACTTTTTTCTTCTGCTCCTCTAGTTGACGCTTAATGGTTTCTTCAACGTCTTCTAGTTTTACTTGCAGCCTACTAGACCCGGATTTACCGGATAGTATACGTGTTAGATGGTGCTTCATACTCCATAGTAGCCGGTAAGTATATACTGTAAACCCGTCCTCGTATATTAGGGCTGGTTTAAGATACCCTATAATAGTATTCAAGTTCTGTCTCTCATTACTAGTAATGTTCTCTGCGTAAACATAACCATAGTCTCTGTAAACCCTGATAACGTTTCCCATAAATTCTAGTAGTCCTATTCTACTACAGTCTCCACCACATAGGCTTCTACAAAAACCATCTAATATAACCTTGAGGGCATAGCCAAGAGACTCGTAGACACTTGCACTAGGATAGTTGACAGTCCTTGAATCCGAATCCACCTCGGCCTCGTATTCGGGGACACCATACACTCTTCCCCCAGGTATTTCTTCACGACAGGGATGATTGGGGAGAAGAGCCTGGTATTCCCCAGAGACTATGCTAGCATAAGCTTTGGGATACGCTAATGCAACCAGCCCATTTCTTAGGAGAGTAAAGAAGGGTATAATAGAGTCCTCGAATACTCGCCTAATACGCTCGGCTTCTCCACCACTCTCCGACAACTCTCTTAGTGCCTGGCGGAGCCCCCCGGTTTCAAGTCTCTTCAACCCGTTCAACATTCTAACTAAGCGTATGACCTCGTGGAGCCTCGATACATCTAGTATTGTTAGCTCTCCACCAATCTGGCTTCCCGCCTTGCTCTCATATTCTCTCTTCTCACTAGTGTTCTTGGATGCTATACATCTTCTTCCGCGGAGAGTTCCTGGGGGTTCAGAGTTGAGCATGATTAAGCGTTTCTCCTTATCGTATAGTATGAGGGAGGCTATTGTAGCGTATAGTACTGCTATCATCTGAAAGTTTAACCCGTGTGTAAGGTCTAGGAAAACCCATTTCCAGTCAACCCCCCTATCACTGAGCAATCGTGTTATCTTAGCGAAAGCCTTGTTGAACAAATGATCTATCATACCATTAAACCTAAAACCATAGTAGCTACCAATACCCGGTAGAACCGTTACCTCAATATCATCTAACCCTAGGTTCCCACAACAACTACAATTATCTAGTAACTGCTTCGTCCAATCCAAATACTGTTCCCGAGCATCTTTCCGGAGATCCCTACTAGTATTAGGGTCAACAACACTATCCAAGCCAAAAACAAGAACACGAACACAGTAATCCCCCAAATACTCCCTCAACAACGAGGCAAGCACAAGCGTAGAACAACAACTAGTACACCGAGAACCCTGAAGCCTCCTACCAATCCTAGAAAAAGCCCTATGACCAATAACAAGCCCATAATCATACAAATGCCACGAAGGCGGATAACCCCAAGCACCTACAACCAAAACACCCCTACCAGAACACCCACCAACCAAAACCAACACCACAACCACACTAAGCCACCCAACTTATTAATAATTTCCCAAAAATAGAACCAAGACCATCCACAAACCCCACAGAAAACCTCCCTCACACCCCACGGTGCACCACTCCTCCATCACTCCGATGGTCTTCTTTCTATGTGATGAGACATGACTGTGATAAATCTCCATAATTCTACACCTTCAGAACTCTTCACAGAACTCAAGGAGCCGGTTTGATGAAGAGAATAAGAAGGAATGGATT
>JALWGO010000222.1 GCA_027038805.1 Thermoprotei archaeon | reverse complement strand
TATTATTATCTAGGGGTTACGAGGTCTTTTTGACTGTTAGAGACTATGACTATACTGTCCGAGTTGCTGAAAAACATGGCGCCAAGCCACTAATAGTTGGAGGTTACGGTGGATCAAGGCTCATTGGTAAACTGGTAGCCGACTTGGAGCGTGCAAAAAACCTTGTTAATATAGTTGAACGTGAATCTCCTAGAGTTCTAATAGCGTATCCTAGTCCTAGTGCTTCTAGAGTAGCCTTCGGATTGAATATACCGTATATTGCTTTAACGGACTCACCCCATAGCGTTCCAGCTAGTCGTCTTGCTTTATCTCTAGCTGATACCGTATTGTTCTCATACTGTATTCCTCGAGAAAAAATAGAAGCATATACTTATTCTAAGATAAGACTCCTACAATACAATGGATTCGATGAGCTAGAATGGATTAAGACCGAGAAACCAGACCCCAGGGTACTAGAGAGCCTAGGATTAGAGGAGAGGAAATATGTTGTAGTACGCTTAGAAGAACGCTACGCCGCGTATTATCCGAAGAGTAATAGTGTAAGAGTTTCAGAAATAATAGAGAAACTAGTGGGTAGAGTCAAGGTTGTAGCATTACCACGCTATGGTGACCAGTGGGAGGAGCTCAAGGAATTAGAGAACGTTATCGTACTCGATGATCCTGTACACGGAGTGAGCCTAGAATATTATGCCGCTGCGGTAGTTTCGGGCGGTGGAACTATGACTAGAGAAGCCGCGCTACTAGGTGTTCCCGGTATAAATTTGTTCCCGGGAAGACTTGATGTTGATGACTGTGTTATGAGGCTAGGGCTACCATTATATAAAGCAAGGAATACTAGTGATGCCCTAAACATTTTGGAGAAAATACTACGAGATCCAGATAAATATCACGTAGATTCGAGCAGTATTATAGAGGAATTGGAGAAACCCAGTGATGCCCTCGTTAAAATACTTGAAGAATATTATAGCTAGTTCTCCCTTGATTTACTCATAATTTTATAATATGAGGAAACTATAGCCTGGTTTGACGCTCCAACAAGAGGTTATTCGTGTTAAGAGGCTTGTGGGGAGGACGTTGAAGAATAGAGTGACGATAGTAGCGGGAAGTATTGTTAGTGGATGGGAGAAGGCTCTAAGAACTATTATTGAAAAAATAGCTAGTAGTAGCCATGTTGACGTAGTATTAGAAGAATCTTTTGCTCCTATAGCCGCGCGTGCTCTCGGAAACCAGGTAAATAGAATTAGATTCCATGTTCTTGGTTTTAAGCGCCGAGGATTTGAGGAGAAGATCATGTATATTTATTCTAATACTTACCCGGACATCCTCATACTTCTCTATAGACCCGGTGTAATGGGTAACGGTGTCTTTGTTGACGGGGATTGCGTGAGGGTTCCTCGTGAAGCTATTGGTGCTGAGAAGATCGCTAGGCTTGCATGGAATAGTGGAAGCCTTGTTGTAAGTATTGTCAGATATTGTAGTAATCTAGGTGCTAGTCTCCTATCCTGGGAGGAATGTTCATGCCCGTCAAGAGATGAGGGCTTTAGAATAAATCATACAGTATATGCTCCAAACATAGATGCTATAAACAAGTTTCTTGAGGCGAAGAAGAATTGGTTCTCATAGGCTACCCTGTATGGTATGGTGATAAAAACATAGAGCAAGTACTAGCCAGTATAGCTAGAGCTGGCTTCTCATACATAGAGTTGAGCCTAGACTATCCCTGGCCATTCAAACACTTAGATAAACTTGAAACAATTGTAAAGCTCGCACAAGAATATGGTTTGAAGATAGGCGTACATGGTCCATGGCGTGACATAGCCTTAGCGTCTCCTCTAGAGAGTATTAGGCGTGCAAGCGTAGAGGTTTATAGATCGCTAATGGAGAGGGTTGCTTCTCTAGACCCATTATACTTGAACGTACATTTAGCGACTTCTCAGGTAGTCGATATAGATAGAGACTTAGAGAGGGAAGCAATTGACTCGGCAATCCGTAGTGTAGAAGAATTACACAGTATGGCACGGGATCACGGGGTGGACCTAGTAGTAGAGAATGATCCTGGCAAATGCTGTAGTCTCCCAGACCATCTAGCGCCAATAAAGGAAAAGGTAGGAAAAGTATTCTTTTGCTTCGATGTAGGTCACGCCGTAATAGCCTACCATAGAAAGCTGAGAAGGAATCACGAGAACAGTAAGGTGGACTACCTTGAGCTTGCTAGACAATGGGTAACAATATTTAAGGACAAACTCATACTCCTACACCTACACGACTACAAGTATAAGAATGGACATATAGAAGACCACTTACCACCAGGCTCCCATAACGTGAACATAAAGAACCTCTTAAAAACACTAAGAGACGCTAATATCAAGTATATTTTACTAGAAGTATTCTACGAAGAGGGAGGAAAGCACGCCTCACCAGAAAAACTAGTTGATATAGTAAGAGATGTAAGGACATGGAGCGCCGCACTACTCTACCCATAAAGAAGATCATTGTAGGCGTAGATGAAGCTGGACGGGGAAGCCTAGTCGGAGACATGTTTATTGCTGGAGCATGTATTAGCGAGGAAAAGATAAGCCTACTTCAAAGACTAGGAGTTCGTGATAGTAAGCTTCTAACACCTCATAGAAGGGAGGAATTATTTGAAGCCATTAAGGATATCGTAGAATACTATACGGTTAGAAGGGTTTCTCCTAGTGAGATAGATGAGCAGAACTTGAATGATCTATTATATAAGAATATTGCTGATATCCTGCTGGAACTTGCTGAAAAGTGTAAAAGAATAAGTAGAGTATATATTGACTTAACTGGCAATAAGTATAAGTTACTTAAGTTTATAAATAATAGAATAAGAAACATAGAGTGGGAGATAATAGCTGAACATAAAGCCGATCAAAAATACATTCCGGTATCAGCTGCAAGTATAATAGCGAAAGTATTAAGGGATAGACACATACGCGAACTATCAAGAATCTATGGATATATTGGTAGTGGTTATCCAGCAGACCCTAAAACCATAGAATGGCTACAAGAATACTTAGAGAAATATCATGAACTCCCACCAATTGTTAGAAGAACATGGCGTACCTTAAAAGACATAGCGCCAAGATACTATATTGAAAAAACAAGAGGTAATATTACAACACTAGATAAATTCTTGTACAAGAGTAGAAAAGAAAACTAGACTTCAAAGATTATAGTCGACCCAGCCCTCATATCCAGAAATACTCTTGGATAATGGTCTCTAAGATATTCTCGTATTTCTTCACCACTACAATGCATAGGCCCTATTTTCCGAACACCTAGCGATAAAAGTTCTTTTACAACTCTCCGTATCTCTTCGCTTGGAGCCCATTCTAGATGAAAACCTCCTATAACAGCATAGGGTTTAATTCTTAGTTCTTCATAGGCTTTCCTTACAATATTTACTACTCCGGGATGGGAGCATCCGACAAGTACTATAAGGCCTAGATTATTAACTGATAGAACTAGTGATTGCTCACTTATACTATATCTCTTTAATCCTCCTATAACGAATATCCCGTCATCAATCATATACTTATCCTTAACTTCTACTAGTTTAAAGCCAAGTGAAAGTATTCTTTCCTTCAATGTAGACGATGATTTATGTGAAACATATACTGGTATCCCTTGAACGTAGTTTGGTATTAAAGATAATCCTCCCGTATGATCACTATGATCATGTGATATCACTATACCTTGTATTCTATCTAGTTTTAAGCCAAGTGTTCTTATATTATATTTTAGGATATGAGGATAAGTATCGGTATCAAATAGCAAGCTTATATACCTGCCGCTTCTCTTGGCTGAAACACAGATGGAGAGCCCCCATACTGCTTTAAGTTTTGGAGAGACAACTCTATTGTCAGCTATTGCTGTTAAAACAACTTTATCTAGAGGCATGAGGTGTTCACCATAGAGTAATTATGCTTTAAAAGCTATTTCGAGAACCTCACTTAGAATTAGGCCAGGATCGATTAATAGGAATGGAGTTCCTGATTTCTCAACTACGCTTAATAAGTCCTTATCCGTTAAGGGTATAACTATTAGTTCCACATGATTTTTTAATAACCAGTTAAGCACGTCACTACTACTAGCTTTTCTTAGAGATCTTAGAGAATTTGGTATTATTTCAAGTTCCTTTACTTTTTTCTCATCCATACATATAGTGATAAATGCTATAAATGGTGCTCTACGATACGAAGACGAAACAATTGATTCTAAACCGTTATTATTATCTAATGGAGCAGCCATCCTTCTAGTAGTCAAACATTCCTCTCTACTACTAGGACTAAAATAATCTATTATAGAAGTATACTGCATGGGTCGCCCAACCTATATTATTATGTCAGCGAGGGTATTATATTATTAGATTGCACCCGAACATTAATTTATAATTATTAAGGTGTAGTTGAAGCTAATATAGTTAGGGTAAACGCGACCAGCGGGAAAGAGGGATAACTATGCCAGCAAACCTGCCACCAGAAGCACAGGTTAAGTGGCAGAAGGTTATGGATGCAAAGACTATTGAGGAGAAGATTAAGGCGCTAGAGGAGTTTATCTCAGCGGTTCCAAAGCATAAGGGTACAGAGAACCTATTATACTGGGCTAGAAGGAGGCTTAGAGAACTTAGAGAAGAACTCGAAGAGAGACGGAGAAGGCGTAGTGGTAGAGGCCCATCGTTCTTTATCGAAAAGGAGGGGGCTGCTCAAATCGTGTTACTGGGACTGGCTAACTCTGGGAAAAGTATGTTGCTGAAAAGGCTTACAAATGCTGATGTAGAGGTAGCAGACTATCCTTACACTACACGTAAACCCGTACCCGGAATGCTTGCCTTCGAAGACATACAGTTCCAGCTAATAGAGGCGCCAGCACTAATGCCTGGTGCCGCTGATGGCGTTGCATGGGGGTCAAGGGTTCTCGGCTTAGCTCGTAACGCTGATGGCATAATAATAGTCTTAGACGGAGCACATAGACCGTTAGAGCAGTTGAAGATTATCTTAGAGGAGTTGAGGAAAGCTCATATTCATGTAAAGAAGCCTAGGGGAAGAGTTGTAATAGAGAAGGGGAGGGGAGGCTCTAATATACGTGTCGTCATCTCTGGTAGACTTATCGGGTGTACTGTTGCCGATATAGTGAACCTGCTAAAGAATTACAGGATATATAATGCACTCGTAAAAATATATGGGGACGTTACAATAGATGATGTTGAGAAGGCAATATTCGGGAATATCTCGTATAAGCCAACAATAATACTCGTAAACAAAGTAGACTTACCGGGAGCGCGTAGAGCTTATGAGAGAATAGCAAGAATAGTGCCAAAGGATATACCAGTCCTACCAGTCTCAGCTAAGACTGGTGAGGGATTAGATAGGCTAGGCAGGATACTGTTTGATACACTAGAGCTCATCAGAGTCTATACCAAACAACCAAACCATGATGAACCAGCAAAGAAACCCCTAATACTTCGTAGAGGTGCAACGGTTCTAGATGTTGCTAGATCTATCCACTCAATGTTTGTAGAGAACTTTAAGTATGCACGTATATGGGGCCCTTCAGCAAAGTTTCCAGGAGAGAGGGTTGGATTAGAACACGAGGTTTCTGATGGAGATATAGTTGAAATACATACAAAATAGGGCAAAATAAGGGTATCATTTTGCTTTATTTAAATTCGTTTACGACCAATAGTTATTATTACCATAGACTTCTTATGCTCTACTTCAAATATCTCCGGGTTTATATCTTCAGGTAACTCTATTGTTTTAGCATATTCGGTGAAAACTATCTCTCTCTGCACAGTACCCCAGTTACTAAATGCCACTGACTGCTTAAGCTTTGATTTAATTATTAGTAGTCGTCCCTTTAAGTCAACTGATAGTGTTGTTAGATCAGCCCCCGGTAAATCAATGATTACTATATACTTGTCCGGGTACTCACGTATAGTGTATAATGGCTCAAGTCTACCATCACTATCCCACATCGGTGTAATCTCACGCCAAGACTCGTCAAACAATGGTTCTACCTCTCCTAATAGTTCTCTAAGCAGTCTCCTACGCATCCTCATGTATTCTTCAAAGCTCACGTCTACTCCACCTCCCTCCTAGATTTTAGGCGTAGAGTAGTGGCATCTGGTACTCGTAGCCCTTGCCCATTTTTGCTAGGCTTTGAGTAGTTGACTTCATGAGCTCTCTGGTCTTTATCTTTATTACTTCTGCCTCCTCTAGTAATTTCTTAACATCTATTTCTACTCCAATAAGCTTAGATATAGTCTCCAATACTATTGCCGCTGCCTCTGGATCCGGGAACTCCATGTATGTTTCAGCTAGGAATAACAAGTTGTTAACTCTACGCTTAACAGCTTCTTTAAATATTATAGCATAGGGTCCTACAATTAATCCTTCCTTAAACTCATCTATCTTCATACCCTCTACCAGTTTTGCTACCCTATCATTGCTTGCAAGCCAGTAGAGCCGTGGCTTCTCAAGGTTCATTCTATTGGGTACTGGGGCGCCGCTGATTGAGATTATATAGTCTATTCCGCGTTTTTGTGCATAGTCTATTATTGCTAGTGCTAGAGGATATATTGCTGAAGGCGGTATAGCTATCTCCGGAACAAGCGCCGCTATATTGTCTTTGTAGAATAAGCGTATTGGTGGATGAGGTTTACCCTTATGTATTACTGTTACTGGTGGGAAGTAGCGGTAACTTTCTATTCCACCATATTCCTCCATTTCTAGTACTCGCACCATGTGACTAGTACTTATAGCGCCAACTAGCCCTGCGTCGGGTAAACCTAGTATGAGGAAGGATGGTTTACGGAGTTCTAGTGGTTTTGTTTCCATGAATATGAGTCCATCGTAGACTTCTTCGTAATAGTATGGAAAAACCATGTAGTACACCTATAGAAAAATTGATTTAGAAGCTATTAGCTTTTTTCTCTTTCCTCAATAGTTTTAGCATATTCTTCGGGGCTTAGTAGTTTCTCGTAGTCTGCAGGGTTGTCTGGTTTTATTTTAACAAGCCATCCTTCACCATAGGGATCACTATTTATTATATCTGGTTCTTCCTCTAATCGCGTATTTACCTCTATTATCTCGCCGTTAAATGGAGCATAGACTTCTCCGCGGCTTTTTATTGATTCGACTTCTGCTACAAGGTCTCCCTTCTTAACCTTAGTTCCAGGTTCCTTGAATTCTACTCCCACAATGTCTTTAAGCTTCTTTTGAGCATAATCTGATATTCCTATTATAGCTATATCTCCTTCTAGTTTTACCCATTCATCGGTTTCAAGGTATTTGCGATCTGTTAGGATCGTATACTCTCCTAATACTTTTATTTCGGACATGTTTCTTACACCTTTTATAATATGTTTATTTTAATTATATTGTAATTAAATTATTTTTTAAGTATGGGGAAATCCACCAGTTTACCTGGATAACCACGGCCTCTTATATTAGCTTCTATCTCCAAACCTATCAAAGCATGCCTTGAATCCACATAGGCCATACCTATACCCCTCTTCATCGTTGGCGAGTAGTTACCACTAGTAACCTCTCCTATCACCTCTCCCTCAACTGTTACTAGGTCTCCTCCACGTGGTATTGCTTTAACCTTCTTCTTCATTTTTACTCCAACTCTGATCTTATCCACTCCTTTCTTGAGGACTTCTCTTAGTGCCTCATAGCCTATGTATCCGGTCTTACCGGGGGTCCAGACCCAGTATCTAGCTTCTACGGGTGTTGTGTTCTCGTCTATATCGTGGCCGTAGAGGACAAAGCCCATTTCTAGTCTCAATGTATCTCTAGCTGCTAGGCCAGCTGGTGTTGCCCCATATCCAACGAGGGCTTTGAATATCTTTGCACCTATCTCAGGGGTTGCCCATATTTCGAATCCGTCTTCTCCTGTCCAGCCGCTGCGGCTTACTAGAAACACTTTGCCATAGCTCGATTCTAGGTTTCTATGGAATTGCATCATTTTTAGTTCGAGTGCTTTTGATAAACCTATTTTTTCCATTAGTTCTGCTGAGCTGGGTCCTTGAAGGGCCATCATTACTATGTCGAAGGTTATATCTTCTATTCCTACATTTGCTCCCCACTCGGTCTTCCACTTATTCAGCCAGTCGAGGATTTTTTCGCGGTTAACAGCATTACATACTATGTACCATTCACTACCACTATTGTATAACATTACATCGTCTTTGAAGCCAGCGTTTTCATTGAGGAATGCTGTTGGCCCACTCATCGAGCCGGGGCCTATTTTTGATAACTCCTTGGGTACGAGTTTCTGAAGGAATACTAGTGCGTCGTCACCACCAGTTATCTTTATCCTACCCATATGTGATACATCGAATACTCCCGCTTTCTCGCGGACAGCTAGGTGCTCTTTTATACCACTAGTATATGTTATCGGCATATACCATCCGGCAAATTCTTCGAAGGAGGCCTTTAATTCTACGTGTACTTCGTGTAAGGGGCTCTTCTTAAGAGTCATAGAATGGTTCACCACGTACTAGATTCTTTATTTCCCCTAGAAAACCTTACCGTTGATTATTTTATCAATTTATTTTCCCTAACATGCTATATGTTTAGCGGGAAATCTACTGTGACAAAGCATCCCTGGCTCCCGAATTCTCCCGAGGACTTGAAGAAAACTATGCTCGAGGAAATAGGTGTTCATGATCCTCTAGAACTATATCGTGATGTTCCGAGAGAAGTATTGTTGAAGCGTTCTTTAAATGTTGGTTTGGGGAGAAGTCTTAGTGAAATAGAAGTTAAACGCTATGTTGAGAAACTATTATCTAAGAATAAAGTGTTTATGGATCCCCCGCCCTTCATGGGTGGAGGTGTTTGTGTCCACCATGTTCCTAGTGCTGTTAAATGGATTATTAGTAGGAGCGAGTTCCTAACAGCCTATACACCTTATCAAGCAGA
>JALWGO010000221.1 GCA_027038805.1 Thermoprotei archaeon | reverse complement strand
ATAGTATATATTCTAACTGCTGTTGACCTCCCCTTCTCCGAGCTAAACCGTCTAACATACTTCATGTTCCGGTATCCTAAGAGGAAGGGGTTGATGAAAGCTATATCCGACTTAGTTATGATTCCAACAGGCTTAGAGCCGTCAACAACCACTATTTTCCCCGCCTCGTCTCTAGAGATTAGTTCTGCGACATAGAATATGCTATGGGATCTATGGACTGTTGGTACGTTAGTCCTCATAGCGTCTTTAACAAGCATTCTACCAGGATAGCGTTCAGCATATGCTCTTGTTATATCGGTTAACGTGATTATACCGACTAAGTCTCCATCCTTTGATGTGACTGGTAGACCGCTAACACCTTTTCTAACCATGAGCTTCGCCGCCGCTTTTATACTACGGTTCTCGTCTACTGTTATGAGATCACGTGTCATTACTTCCTCTGCTTTTATCTCTTCTAATGGTTTAGCAAAGCGACGTCTAGAGAAGAGTGCTCGGATGAAATCGCTTTTAGTTATAATCCCCACGGGCTTGTTTCCTTCAACTATTACTATTCTACCTATATGGTGTCTTATCATAAGCTTCCTAATGTGCGCGAGATTATCGTAGGGTGATGCAGCTATTACTGGTGTTGACATATAGGTTGAGACTTTAGGTGCCATAATTCTCCAACCCCTTTACTCTGCCTTCGCTTTTACAAGCATGCCGTACAATATATCTCGTTCGGTTATGATTCCCTGAAGTACTTCGTCTACTACTACAAGTAGACTGCTAACACCTTTCTCCATCATGTATCGAGCCGCTTGAGCTATGTCTTCCTTAGGTCCTATTGTATATGCTATCTTGCTCATAACCTCTGAAACAGGGGTTGAGAGAGCCTCCTCAACTTTACCCGAGGGGGCTTTCTCGAAGACTCTATGGTCTCCTATGAATCTCACGATATCTTTTGATGTCAGCATTCCAGCTATCTTGCCGTCCTCTACTACTGGTAGGCGGCGGAACCCTAGTTTTACCATGGTTTCCGCTGCCTTCTTTAGATTAGCTGAAATATCTATTGTTACCACATCCTTGGTCATCACGTCTTCTACTTTGACATTGGTTTCTGGTTTCTCGGAGAAATATTCTACTAGGTCTCGCTCTGTTATTATGCCGTAGAGCTTGTTTTCGTGATCTAGTACTGGGACTACTCCTATACCCTCAGTAACCATTATCTTTAACAGTTCTGTTATCTTGCTTGAAACGTTAACCGTTATGGGTTCCCTAATCATTATGGATTCTGCGGGCTCCTTTAACGCACTATAAATATTGCCTTGATGTCGCTCAACAACTATGTTGTATAGTTCTCCTCCACCAAAATAGTTGACTATATTCATTGATAGAACTAGTCCTTCTAGCTCTAATTTACTGTTAACTACGGGTATACTCCTAATGTTGTTATAGGACATTGTTTCAGCAAGCTCTAGTATGGGTGTAATGGGTGAAGCTGTCTTCAACTCCTTCTTAGCTACGAGGACTACGTCTCCCTCTTTTCGGTAAACGTGGTCTGCGAAATTAGGTGTTCCATCGCTTCTAAGCCATCTTTGTCCTTCTATTCTAGTTTTTCTTGGTCTACGAGTACCTGGTCTATACATGGTTTACACCTCTATGTAAGCATGTTTCGAGCTTAGAGAAGGTGGACTAGTCTCTTAAGGGATAGTTTAGGTATGCGCGGACTATATCCTCCCTATCAATTATGCCTTTGAGCTCTTTTTTATCGTTTACTACGATGACTCTCCCTATATCGTGTTTAATCATTAGTTCTGCTGCTTTTCCAAGCTTCTCACCTACTCTAACTGTTATGGGTGGAGTAGACATTATCTCCCTTATACGTGGTCCAGCTCTTGGGGGACTTTCTGATCTCAACTCTATTCTAGTGAACCCATAGCGTATTAGATCGTATTGTGTTACTACTCCTAGAAGCCTGCCCTTGCTGTCAACTACTGGGAATCCAGCGTAATTGTATTTCATCATTTTTCTCCAGAGGCTTGCCACATTGTCTTCTGCTTCTATTGTCTCGATATTCGTGCTCATGACCTCTTCTACGGGTTTTTCAAGGCACGGGTGGTTATCCTTTAGGAGTTTCTCTATTATTTTCTCTAACCCGAAGACCCCTATGAAGCGGTTACCCGTGTCAACTATTGGAGCATACCATTCATCTACTTCGAGCATCTTCTCTAAAGCAGAGTTTACGTTCTCGTCTAACCCTATCGTAACTGCTGGCTCAGTAGCAATATCTATTGCTCTTAGGTTTGAGCGAGTAGAAGTTATACTTAGTACTCCAAGTCTACTAATAATGCCTTGAAGCCTATGATCCTCGACTACCGGTAATATTCTAACACCCGTGTCACGCATAATCTGTCTAGCTTTTGTAGCCGGCTCGTGAGGAGAGATTGTGGGGAAATCTAGAATATATTCACGTGTAATAACGAAGGCTAGTCCACCCAATACTATATTATCGTTTTAGAAGAATATATGCTTTAACTCCAAGAACTAGTAGCTAGATCTAGCCGTGAAAATATTATTACTCTAACTCTACTGGCGGAGACCCAAGTTTTCCTTTAACGTAGAGTAATTCTATTAGATCGGGGGTTAAGCGTATTATATCGTATTCTGCTATTATCCCGACTAGCCTATTGCCCTCTATTACTGGTATATGACCTATACCTAGTCTAGCCATTAGTAGCGCTACTTCCTTGACCTCGGTATCGGGTGAGACGTGTACTACTGGTCTAGACATTATGTCTCCAGCACGTGTCCGATTAGGGTCTCTTCCCTCAGCTAATACCCTTCTAATCAAGTCCTCTTCGGTTACAATACCTACTAC
>JALWGO010000220.1 GCA_027038805.1 Thermoprotei archaeon | reverse complement strand
AAAGACAGCGCCCGTAGGATTGTGCGGATTGTTTAGTACTAGTACCTTGGTCTTACTAGATATCTTATCCTCTATGAGCTCTAAGTCTAGGCTAAACCCCTTAGAACCACCTTCCCATTTAAGTGGCACGTATACTGGTTTACCATGAAACAACTTTACTACTTGGGCATATGCCGGGTAGCTTGGCTCCGGTATAATTACTTCTACTCCCTCCTTTACATAAAGCGCTAGTGCTAGTAAAATAGCCGTTTTTGCTCCGGTAGTAACAACTATTTCGTCTGGCGAGAGTTCGGCACCGTATTGGTCATTGAGGTAGTCTGCTATAGCCTGCCTTAACTCAAAAATACCTGCTGTTTCGGTATAACCTGTGAATCCTTCATCAAGAGCTTTCTTTGCAGCTTCTCTGATGTGCTTTGGTGTCGGAAAGTCGGGTTGACCTATACCGAAGCTAACTATCTTCATACCCTTTCTAGCAAGTTCTTTCGCTCTTGCTAGATAAGCGAAAGCACCTTCACCACTTATATCGTAGAGGTGTTTTGAGACTTGTAAAGTAGGTTTCGAAGACAATAGGCTTAGTCACCGGGAAAACTATTAAGCATACACTTAAATCTATTTTACGGTCTATAGATAATGTGATCTTTACTTAGGTAAAAGATATTGAATACCTAATACTTAATAAATGTGACGTAAGTACTATACCAATGAACAAGACTAGGTGGCTCTTAAGGAGAGGCATAGAAAATGAAAAAACAGAAGGTACTCCTAAGAGTAAGGGAATTTGCACCAGCAGAGAAGAGATTTGATGATACAAGCATCTTATTACTAACACCCGTAAAAGAGGACTGGCTGGAAGACGAAATCAAGGTAAAAGAAGGAGAAGACCTACACGATAAACTCCATGAATTATTGGATAAAAAGTTAAATGAGCTTATCCAAAACAGAAGAGACGTATTTATCGAAATAGAGGCGAGCATGCCGGGTTTAACGGTAAAAGTGGGTGGTGGTGACTACACTGGAAGGATAATAGCTTTAAGTCCTCGTCCTTCAAAACTATTGAGAATAGGCATTATAGAAGAAAATCAGACGCAATCAGATATAAATCAATCCGAAGAAGGCATAAGCTCCAATGTTTCACAAGCATTTAAATTACCCATAGATAAAGCAAAATGGTATGATGTTAACGAGGATTTGTACTTATTTGAGGGTTTCATTTTATCAAAAAAGCAGTGGAGAGCCATAGTATTTGTAACAGAACATGGTGAACGAGTACTATTACCAGGAGACTTTGAAGCAAAGACAATAGTCCTGGACATAGATGAGAAAAAATCCTCTAAAGCCAAGAGGCAAACTAAGGCAAGGAAAAAGAAGAGGAAAACTAAAAAGAAACATAGGAAGAAGAAAAAGAAGGGGTGAGGATAAACCCCGTCTAGGATTAAATAGATGACCGGGCACTAGTAACCGATTAGGCGATGATGTACGCGCCGGAATCTAACAGAAAACAATTAAGTGAAGAATGGCCAGGGGCTGAGCCCTTGAAAACCACCCTCCTTGTATCATCACGGCATTATGGTGTATTATTTCGTGGTAGGCGAAAACTAAAGAAACTAATAGAGGAAAAGGGAGTTGAGGTATATGTATATGATTCTTGTTCCCTAATAGATGTAGACTTCGGGGAGGCATTGTTCTATATAAATACTACTTTGCAATTAGATGATGATACAAGGAGATGTATTAGGCGTGGCTTAAGGAAGGGGAGTCTTGTAGTACTGGAGGTTATTCCCCATTCACGTGTGGATATAGTTTTGTTAAATAAGCTACTATCATCTTATGGTATAGAGTACACTTGGCTTAAAATATATGATTCTATAAACAATAATGGTGTCCCGCTAAACCCGTTGATGGATGCATATTTCCCGAAATATAGGATAGATAATGTAATAGTAGAGCACGCCTTCCATATTAGAGCGTTTAGTGCATATCATCTTATTAGAGGAAAGAATACGGCAACGGTAATTGATCCAATTACACAAGAAGCCCTTCCTGTCCCTTCTGGAGAAAATATTTGTGCTGGAGCAATAGTATTTAGTAATGGAAACCCTATACTTTATGTTTTCTCGGGCTACGTGTTCAGTGATACAGCTCTAGGCAATGAGGCTAATTTAAGGTTGTTATTTGAGACAATGTTAAAATAGTTGATTGTACTTGGAATTAATATTCTTTTATTTATAAACTTTATTCCTCGTACTACCACTATGTTTCAATTATAGTAATTATATCACATACAGAATCGGTCAATTAATTATTAGATAATTATTTATAGGTTCTTGGAAGTTATTGCGGCGCTCCTCTTAAAAACTATGCATTAAGGATAACTTCTCTATCGGTGCAGGACAAACATGAGTAAACTCTCATCTTTCAACAAAATCTGGGCTGGTGAACAAAAACAGAGCTTCATGGACTCACTTAAAGAAGCGCTTCGTGGAAAGGAGCCTATAAGATACAGAATCGCGGTCGCATTATACAAGCTTAAGTCAACAATAAACAGACTAGAAGTATTCTTAAACAAACTTGAAGCACGAGACAAAATGCTCTTCGAGAGAGTAGTTGAAGCACACATAGCAAAAGACAAAGCAAGAGCAGCAATGTATGCAACTGAGGTAGCAGAGATAAGAAAAATGGTAAAGACCATACTCTCAACACAGATAGCACTCGAACAAGTAGCCATAAGACTAGAGACAATCCAAGTATTTGGAGATGTAGCGGGCAGCGTAATACCTGTTGTAGGAGTTGTACGCCAGCTCAGAAATATAATAAAAGGCATAATGCCGGAACTTGGCCTAGAACTCGCAGAGGTAGAAGAGCTCCTCAATGGACTAGTAATAGAGGCTGGAGAATTTACCGGATCACCAGCGGGTCACGGAGTAGTTACTGGTGAGGCAAAGCGTATACTTGAGGAGGCAGCTATAGTGGCTGAGCAGAGAATGAAGGAGAAGTTCCCCGACCTACCAGTATTCGCTAAGGCAGGTGAAGCTGAGGAAACAAAGAGCTAAAACAACGTATTTTTAACAAACTATACGTTTAGACTTCAAACAGTTTTCTAGTCCCCGTCTAGCGTTTTTTATTTCGCGTTCAATGCCTCTAAGAGTGTATAATATGTGATCTAAATTTCTACGAGCCTCTTCGACACCTCTAAAGGATACTTCAACTTTTACAGTCTTATACTTTAATATATAACCAGTACCCTTGACAGTGAACTCGAGATTGCCATCTTCCTTAAAGACTACAATATCACCATTATACGACACTGATGCCGCAATAGGTTTCAACCTTGTAACAATAACTTCATTCTCTGTTTTTGTACTCCACCAATTAGTACAAATATTACAGGTCTCCCAGTTCTCCCTCTTATAACATGATGCGCCAGCCTTAACTGAACATTCAGCCAGCTCGAAAATCCTTGAAAGCTCTCCGACCAGCTCGTTTAATCTAAAATATGTATTGTATACCTTCTGCCACACTACACCCGTGGCTGTTGCAAGCTCTCTTGGTATACTTCTCTCCCTAATGTTATTCAAGAATATTTTTGCCTCACTAAAATCCACCATGATTATTACCCAGCACACCTATGTACTAGAAGAATATATCCCTTACTCTAATCCAAATCACCGAATACCTAAAATTTCCTTAACTCTCTTAACACCATATTTTGCTAAGCAATCCTTACATACACGTACAACCGGGGTTATCTGTACCAGGCAATCACTGCAACCAAGCCTACCACAAATAGGACAATAACCTATTGATAGATTCCTTCCACAAATCTCACATAAAGCCATCTCACATACACTACATATACCCTTCTTTTTATTAAAATGAAGTGGACATACTAGTCTTCCGCAAAGCCTACATTTATAAAGAGCTTCGCGTTCTCCACAGATCTCGCATTTAGCCATATATTTCACGTCAATAGAACTTTAATACAGTAAAAACAATAATAATCTAACGATGAAATCACATGCAGGCACTGAACGGTGATGATGCTCGGGCAATTTTGAACTTAGCCGCCGATAACACCTAATGTGTCTCTTATCACTCCTCTTCTCACAAGACTCTCATAGGTATGCCATATCCTCTTTACTGTTACATGTCTAGTATCGAATCCTTGATCCTCTAAGATCTTTAATACGAGATCCGGGAACTCATCTGGATGGATTCCTCGAGCCATTTTCGCCGCTTCAATTACGGCTTCTACTATGTCGCGGCTACTAGGATACGGTGTCTTCTTTTTCATTCTCTGCTTGCGTTCCTCCTCCAACACTTCTTCTAATACGTCTTCCGGGATATAGTCTAAGTCTATCTTCTTCTCGTTATCCAATGTTTCAGCCTCTGTAACTTATACTGTATACTTTATTTTCCACTATTATAAATTATTGGTATATTAATATTGTATTTATAGGGTAATAGGAGGCAAGTATCAGTCTTCCTTACGAAGAAGAATAGAGTAGATGTTACTAGATCCCATCTACCACTGGTAAATATATATTGTTTACAAGTATCTTGGCGTAGGTAGACATAGCTTAGATTACTAAAGGTATCAAAGTCTAGCAATGTTGATGGTAAAATACTTGTCTTAGTCTTTGGTTCTCCCTCACTGAGGTTATAGAACTCTATTTTCTTTATACATACTGTTCCAGCGTGACTGACAACTTCGGGTAAATAGTATGTGCCATTAATGTAGAATATCCATGATCGAGGGTATGCGTTTATTCCACCAATAATATAGTTGTCTATGCGTGCAATCCATACCTCGTATGTAGTATTATATTTGTAGATTTTATTATTCACTGATTCACTGAACCCCCACTCTCCTTCAAGCCATGTGATATGTCCCTCAAAATCATATGAAACGGGTTCGCTTGTATTAAATGATCCTATAACGCTAAGCCAGTATGGTGCAGCAACATAATAGTCGTTCACCGTATCATAATCTGTCGTACCATAGAAACCTATACCACCTCTAGAGAAACCCTCATATCCACCACTCACCCATTTTACAAGCGCTTTAACCAACACATAGTTAGTATTATTTAAGCCTACGTAGCTTGTGTTAATCACTAAATGTTCTGTTCCAGTTAAATAAAGGCATCCATCTCTAATATAGACTTGATTAGAGGGTATGATAACATTTCTACTATAATAGGTTTTAACAAGAAGTTTTTGTAGCGAACTATTGTCCACATCGTTAAAATCTATTACTCTTATAAGCGTTGGATTTAACACCATTACGTGTGCTATCTTGTATACAAAATCTACTTCATTGTCCTCAATGTTCCATAGAATAGGCTTTAATACTAGTGAACTCGCAACAATACCGTGAAGTATAAGCACTAATAATATTGTTATTATAAAAATATACTTGTAGTTCTCTAACATACTTGTTCTCCCAAATCGTCTTAAATAATCGGATGATAATAAAGTATTTTGGGATGATCGTGGAGACGACTCTGAGAAATGATGAAGTGGAGCGACAGTGACCTTAATCTTCAATGAGTTCTAAATTAAATACTTGATCTCCTATCTTAACACTATAGGAGTCTTCGCCTGTCTCTTCTATTGTAGCTGTTATCGTCTTTTTTCCTATTCTGACATTGTATTCCTTTAATGCTTTCTCTCTAAGCTCTTTGCGGTACTTGAAGAATTCTAATGCTTCTTCTGGGAATAAGGCGTATGTTAGATAGTCTTCTTCTTTTTCTACTAGGTCTCTCGGTAATTCTTTCTTTATCTTTTCATACATCGGTTCTAATAGGTCTGCAGGTCTAACATCAATAGGCTTCTCGTCTCCTAATACTTTTTTCACAAGCCATTCTTTTATCGGGGCTGGTGGTCTACCGTATAGTCCTTTTACGTAGTCTTTTACCTCCTTAATTATTATCTTATACCGTTCACCTAAGATAATGTTCATTACAGCTTGTGTTCCAACAATTTGGGAAAGCGGAGTGACGAGTGGGGGCCATCCAAGGTCTTCTCTTACTCTAGGGACTTCTTCGAGGACTTGTTCTAACTTGTCTAGAGCTTTGTATTGCTCTAGTTGCGATATTAAGTTACTTAGCATTCCTCCTGGTATCTGGTGTATTATAACTCTTGCATCGACTACTGGGCCTTTGTATATATAATCGTATTTTCTATACTTTTTACGAACCTCCCAGAAGTATTCTGCTATTTTTAACACTATATTAATATCAACTCCTGGATCCATGCCTTTTTTCTTCAAAATATACGCTATAGTCTCTGCGGGTGGATGGCTCGTAGCCATGCTCATAGTTGAAACAGCTACATCTAAGAGATCAGCACCAGCCTCGGCAGCTTTTATTAGGGTTATAGGGCCGAAACCAGCTGTTGCATGGCTGTGAACGTTTACTGGTAGTCCCACCTCATTCTTTATCATCTTCACTAACTCATATGCTGTATAGGGTTCAAGGATCCCAGCCATATCCTTAATCGTTATAGTATCAGCGTCTAAGGCCTTTGCCTCCTCAGCTAGTTTCCTATAGTATTCTAGAGTATGTACCGGGCTTATAGTATACACTATACATATTTGTACCTCAGCTCCAACCCGCTTTGCTGTTCTAACGCTTGTTATAAGATTCCTATAATCGTTTAATGCATCGAAGATCCTGAATATATCTATGCCGTTTTCGTATGCTTTCTCAACAAATTTTTCAACGATGTCATCGGGGTAGTGGTGGTAACCTACGAGATTCTGTCCTCGAAGAAGCATCATTAGCTTGGGGCGCCTTATATTTGCTCTTATGATCCTTAGTCTCTCCCAAGGGTCCTCCTTCAAATACCTTAAAGGAGCATCAAAGGTTGCCCCACCCCACATTTCTAGTGCATAGAACCCAGCCTTATCAAAGAGTTCGAGAACCGGGATCATGTCTTCTGTTTTTAAGCGTGTTGCGAGAAGGCTTTGGTGAGCGTCACGTAAGGTGAGATCGTTTAATTTTACCATATTTTATCACCTTTTTTGAAATTTAACATGTTGAATTCTTAGCTTATGCTAACAATAGGTGTTCAAAGTTATTATTCTTTACTTTTGTTTAAAGAATTAGATGTAATAGAAAGAGAGTTTATAGTCAAGGAAATTACTTAATTTTTCTCTTCAAATTCTCTTTTATCCACTCGCTTGTTAAACGTTTAGTAAAGCCTATTGTTAGTTTTACTGCATTCTCTACATCAGCTAGGCTGAGCACTTCGACTGGTGAGTGAATGTATCTTGTGGGTATAGATATTGTTCCAGCTGGAACGCCCTCTTTGTTCAACTGTATTATTGATGCATCTGTAGTCCCTCCCGTAAGTATTTCTAACTGGTAGGGTATGTTCTCCTCCTTTGCTGTTCTTATTAGAAGCTCTCTGACAGCCGGATGAGCTATTAGCCCTGACCCCCTCCTACCATCCATTATTTTAATAGCTGGCCCCTTACCGATCTTGGTTACTTGTTCGTGCTCCTCAACACCCGGAACATCGCTTGCAACAGTGACATCTAGAGCCAATGCTACGTGTGGTTCAATAGCGAAGGCGGCTACTCTAGCTCCCTTTAATCCTACTTCTTCCTGAACAGTTGCTACAGCATAGACGTCTACCTCGTGGTCATCAAGAGCCTTAAAGGCTTCTATCATAGTTGCAACGCCAACACGGTCATCAAAAGCTCTTCCCGAAACTATATCGGGGTTTCCTAGTCTTACAACATCTCTATCTAATACAATAATACTTCCAGGACCTATCCCTAGTTTCTCTGCTTCCTCTCTACTACTAACCCCTATATCTATGAACAAGTTGTTCATAGGTATAACTTGCTTAGCTTCCTCGGGTTTCATAACATGAGGAGGCTTAGAGCCTATTACACCTCTCACAACATTCTTTCCATCAAGTGATTTTATGAGTACACGCTGAGCTGGTAGAATACGTTCACTCCACCCACCTATAGGAGCAAACCTAATGAAACCACGCTCATCTACATGAGTCACCATTAACCCTATTTCATCCATATGTGCTGCAATCATGAACCTACCGGAACCACGTGAACCCTTCTTAACAGCTATAACATTTCCAAGACTATCAATCCACAGTTCATCGGCATAGGGTTTTAGCTCATCAATTATAAGCCCACGTATCTCTTCTTCATGGCCAGATACAGATATAGTAGAACAAAGCCGTTTAAGTAAGGAGTAAATAGTATCCTTACTATAACGATAACTCAATACCATATCACCAAGTATAACTACATAGTCTAAAACTAATAAAACCTGACCCGTTAGATCTAGTCAGCTAGAACGGGATTATTTATGGTGGCGGGGGGTCGGTAGTTGGTAGCGGGGGGTGGATTCTCCCGGGGCATATGCCCCGTTTTGAACCACCGACCTCGGGGTTATGAGCCCCGCGGGCTAACCTGGCTACCCTACCCCGCTGTGTTACCCCGCCAGCTATTACTGTTTGTTTGTTGGTCTTTTAAGCTTATCGTTATTGGTGTGATTTGATAGTGTTGAATGCGGTGAATTGTTTTCTCGGGTTTGTTTCGGATAGTATTTTTTCTATGTTTTTATCTGACAACTCTGATGCTATTATAATGGATTGACCGTTTTTTAAGAGGGCTAATGCTTTATCTACTAGTTCGTCTTCGTTCTCAGCTTCTACTATCTTTATATTGTACTTGTCTTCAAATAATTCAATATATCTTGGAGGCTCGCATACCGTGTCTTTTATCATTAGTACGTAAATATTCTTTTCACGGTTTTTCATATATGATCACTGTATAATTGTTTTCGTCTAGGATAATTATTAATATTGTCTTAATGAATATAGGATTTCAGCATTGGGAGGAGAGACGTGGCTAAGTCAAGTGACGAGTGGGCGTGGCTTAGGGATCTATACTTTGAGGCTCGTAGACGCTGGATAGATATAGAGATAGATAAGGTGAAAGTCCGTAGGTCGAAAATAGAAGTGTACATGAGGATTC
>JALWGO010000219.1 GCA_027038805.1 Thermoprotei archaeon | reverse complement strand
CCTAGTATTCGCGGATACAGAAGAATTCAAGGAAATAGTTTACACGAAGGCAAAAATACTAGAGAAAAAACTTGCAATAGAACTCCTAGACAATAAAGCCAATGGGCTAATAGGCTTAGACCAAGTATTATTTGATGGCGAAATAGTACCCTATAAACTACTATACTCTTCGCTAAAAAAGAAAGAGAAAAAGAAGAGACTAAGAAAGCTTGAGGAAGTAATAGAGGAATCAATCAGTAAGGCAGAGAAAACAAATACAACTATAATTGGGGTTCTAAAGAGATCCTACTCTAAAATACTCTCAGCGATCATAGACGAGAAAATGCCGATAAACGACAAAGCCTTCATGAGCATCGCTTTAAACAATGGAGAATATACTTGTCTTGGGAAACTAAGAGAACTATTACCAAGGCAAGTAAAATACATGAACATACCCGAAGAAGCAAAACCACGATACCGTAACATAATAATAGAGAATCTAGACCAACACCCCGAGTATGGTGAAATAGAGGTATGCTTCTACAAGCCACACACCAAGACCTCCTTTAACCAGGCAGTAAAAATAGAAGTCTTAGACTACGGCAATATAGGCATAGAAAACATAATAGCGTATCTAAGCTCTAAGACAAGCGAAAACGCGGTACCCTACTTCATAGACATAATAGACTCTCTCGTACGTTTGGAGGCAAGAACGCTAGAGGCTGCGAGGAGAAAACTAGAGGCAATGTTGGCTAAGAGAAGAGAAAAAATAGGAATAATCTTATCAGGTCATACTAATCCGCAAAAACGATACCTAAGCGAGATAAAATAATGTTGTGTCGTTGAGTAAGGTTTCTAGGACTTCTATCTACGTGGTTATTATGGGGAAACGGTATACTATAAATAAAGATAATGGTAGGTGGCGGCGACGAGTATTACACATAATACCAGAGCTAATCGGTGAGAGAGCTTTTGAAAACAGTCTTGTGCAAGGCTTCTGGGACTACATGATCCATAGATATAAGCCACAACACAATATTGCGCTAATTACCCCCTGCAGTAATGTTAAACCATATCCCTTGAGCCCTATGAACCTTAAGATAAAGGGGATTCTACGTAGACTAGGCTTATGGGATTATAAGGGGAAGAAACCCTTAATCGAATGGTTATTCTTAAGCGATCTTCTAGGATTTGTACCCTACACCTATTCATGGATACCTCCCGCATGCTGTTATGATGTACCACCAGATATAGTTGAGACAAAAAAGACGCTTTACCGAAAGATTAAACGTATATTAGAGGAAGCCTGGGTAAGGATAAGCCCATTTTATAATAAGATAATAATTTACTTGCCGCAAAAATACTATAAGTTCCTCCCAAGAAGACTTGATGTCTCAAAAACAGTTTTCGTAAAATACCATATTTTTAGGACGAAGATTCTCGAGGAAAGTTTGGTCAGGGAAATATTTCACTAAGACTTATATCGTAATATTGCTCAACTATGGTAGTGAGAAGGTAGTATAACATGGGTTTTATTGACGGACACCTACACAGCATCTATCTGAGCTGGCATGACCTCTCATTAATGGTTGAAGAAGGTATCGATGCTATTGTCACGTTAGCGTATACACCTATACCGCCTAGTAGCTCCTCCTCGCTTAGAGATCACTTTGAGCATTTAATGTTTGATAAGATTCGTTGCGGTAGTATTGGTTTAAGAGCTTACATTGGGGTCGGTATTCATCCACGTAATATACCTTTGAATAATAATGTATCTACTATGGACGAATACCTTAAGGTTGTAGAAAATTATCTTGGAAGAGCAAATCTCTTAGGTGAAGTTGGATTAGAGAGTGGTAGCGAGCTTGAAGCCAGTATTCTGAGAGAACAACTACTGCTTGCTAAGAAGGCTGATAAACCAGTAATAATCCATACTCCAAAGACGAATAAGATTGGAATACTTGAAAAAACTATAAGGATAATAGATGATGTTGGGTTAAGTGATAATAGAGTGTTATTGGATCACCTAACTCCTAGTCCTAGGATCATAGAGTTGGTATCCGATAGAGACTTTTACTTAGGCTTCACTATGCAGCCGGGGAAGACTAGTCCCGAAGATGTATTATATGTGGTGAAAACAGATGAGGAGTTCGTTGAACGGATAATATTGAATAGTGATAGCGGAGTCTATCCATCTTATCCATTAGCCGTAGTAGAGGCTTATGAAGAACTAGTAGAAGATCTTGAAAAAACAGTTGCTTATAGACTTGTATCGCTGAATGCTTTGCGGTTTCTCGAACATTAGCTATACTCTATTGTTGGAGGAAAACTAGTGTCTTCTTGATATTATTTTTCCCCCAAATTTGATTTTTCTCGCAACTTTTAGTTTAGGATAGTTTTCTGGTATAACAACTTCTTTACACATTATTATCTCACTAATTTTTTCCTCAAATAATTCATATGGTACATCGTCGTCTATTATTAGCCGCTTGATATTCTTAAATATTACTGGCTTATCGACCTCTTCAAGGTCGCGGCGTGTTACAACTAGTTCGTCTAGGAGACCTACCTCCAAATATTTATCTCTAGCCTCCCGCCATCCTTCTTTAAATGCCTCACTAAAGTTTGTTAGTGTTCTACCAAGGTTATCCGTGAAGGATAACATTAGTCTCATAGATTCATTTACTAGTTCGCCTATTGTCTTACCAGTTTCTCTAGCTAGTACAGATAATCTATTGTATAAATCCTTGTCTATTCCTCTAATAGTTATACTTGTCTTATCCTCTTTTTCGCGGCTCATATTATCACGCTCGTATTACTTGTAATACATGTAAAGCATGCATTATAAATCTTACTATAGATCATATTACACCTTTCAAGGAATATTAAGTAATAATGGTTGCTAGTATTTCTAGAATACTATGGGAATAATAGTAAATGATGGCTGTACTTGGCTTAGATTTCAAGAAACCTTGTGTTTTACTAAAGTTCTACTACATTTAATGCTTCTTCTTTGTCTAATTTTACCGCGACTAGGTATTTGGTGCTTATTCTTTTTAAGTCTGGATTATCTCCTTGTATCATTACTGTTATGAGTTTTGCGTTACTTGCCCCCAAAGCCCTCCTAATCATGGGCTCTGATACCCGGTCTTCTCCATCAGTTAATAAGACTATTTCACTGACGTTTCTAACGCTTCCTCTCCCAACATCATCACATGCCGTTATTATTGCGCGGCTTATATCGGTTCCACCGCTTCCTTTTATCCTTGCAATGTATTCTAATAGTTTTAGAGCCTCATGTCGTCTTGGTCTACGACTTACTCTTACCAGCGGGTATGGTACGCTGTCAAAGAATCTCATGTAGAAGGGTCTTCTCTCCTTTAAGGCCTTAATGTATAAGGCTAGGGTAACGGCTTTAGCCCAGAGCATTTTTGCTCCATCCATACTACCCGACTTGTCTAACAATATGTATAGGGGACCCCAGTTCTCCGGTAAGACCTTCTCATATAATAGTAGCTTGTTTTCAGCAAACTTTAAGTTAAAGTAGACTTCAGGTAATGCTATCTCACTAGGTACTAGTCTTTCTAGATCAGAGCCCAGCTCGTATCCCCTTAACTCTCCCCTTGGCTGCCTAACCACTTTTCTCCTAGCCCTAATATTATGGCGGGGTAACCCGCTTAGAAGAGCAAGAATTCTCTGAACATCAGTGTTTCTTGCCAGCCTTAGCACCTCGTGCACTCTATCTTCGAAGAATAGACTTGAACCCGTTCCAGCCGCTATTCCCTGAGCTATTCTCTGTATCTTCTTTGCCATTTCTGCTTCTTCGGCGGCTCTTCTCAGTGCTTCACGGCTTATTTCCTCAATCTTTTTATCCAACTTATTTTTCTCTTCTCTTTCTCCATCTTCTCCTTCTCCACCTAGTCCACCCACTCCCTGCTTTGATTCTCCTTCCCCGCCAGCTCCCTGGTTTAAGCCGTGTTGTTCCATTAACTCCATTACTTTCTCTAGGTAGCTTACAGCCATAACCATGCTTGTAGAAGAATCAGCTATGGTATGTATTTTTACTTGGTCTACGTAGGGGTCGGTCATCATAGATGATATAAGCTTGTATTGTAGTATTTTGTCTCTCGGTATATCTTTGGGGGCTTCTAGGACTGGTAGTGGGAGATAGTAGGAGTAGAAAACATCTATGGCGAGACTTAGAGATAGATTTTCTTCTCCTCTAAGCTTCTTTAATGCTCCGAGTACTCTTTCACCTCTATAAACTACTATAGGGTCTTCATAGTCTATTCCTCTTAGGACTCCACGGTCTTTTCGTCTTATTTTAACTGGTTTCATGGGTGATTAGAACCCCAGTTTTCGTGAAACTTTTTCGAGGAGGGTATCTATCTCGTATACTACTTCTTGAGCTCTAGTCTCTACTTGCTCGTTTCCACTCTCTCTAGCAAGCTCTAGTACTCTCTCCCTTGCTATCCTTAGGTTCCGGTGTACTTCTACTAGTCTTGGATCGTATTCGGGTATTCCCTCTATTATTCTCGCTAGCTCTCTAGTATTATTCTCTATATCAGCTAGTTCACGCAAGTATTTTGCAGGAGTCTTCAACTCCTCAGCTATTATGGCGAGCACCTTGTCAAGGTCATCCTCGTCTCTTGGTGCAACATATTTTAATACTATGAGGTCTTCTTCGCTAGCAATAGTTCTACCAGATAGAACCGCGTTAGCTGCTATAACTTTTAAGGCCTTGCCCTTGCGCCTATCAGTTAAATGTACTCCCTTCTCCTCAAAGATAGCGTAGAGTTTTATCAACTTCGTTTTCACTGGCTGGTAATCTACCTCTAATACTGTCTGGTGTAGTTGTTTTAGTTCCGCCAACCCCATTATTGGTTGGGGTACTGGTATTTTACCGGACTCGATATTCCATGCAGCATCTAATAGTTCGCTCCACTTGTTTTCTTCTACAGGTCTCGTAAAGTGTCTTAATAACATACGGTCATAGAGAGCCTCTAGCTCTGGTTCGTCTGGTATTCTATTGCTTGCCCCAATCATAGTCCATAAGGGTACTCTTATTTCAGTATAACCGTCGTATAATACTCTTTCCTGAAGAATACTTAAGAGAGCGTTTAGGATTGCCGAGTTAGCGTTGAAGACCTCGTCTAAGAACGCTATTTCTGCCTCGGGTAGCTTGCCCCTGGTAATCCTCTTGTATACTCCTTCTTGGAGACCCTTTATATCGAGCGGCCCGAAGAGTTCTGCTGGCTCCGTATACCTTGTAAGAAGGTACTTGAAGAACCTCACGTTTAAGAGCTCAGCTGCTCTCCTCGCTAGAGCTGACTTAGCAGTACCTGGCTCACCTACTAGTAGCACATGCTCTCGTGCAAGTAGTGCTAGGGTTAGTACCTTTGCTTCCTCTTCTCTGCCAACGAACGGATAAGCTAATTCTACCATAAATTTTCGTGGTAGCTCCAAGTTACTGATATTTCTCATGTGCATGTTTTAATACTCCTAGGAAAGTTTAGGGTAAATTTAGGCTAAAAGCCTACCCACCATGCTCTTCTTAGCATGTTACATGGATTACTGCGAGTATTTTCCTCTTATCTGCTAATAACTTGTTTACCTTACGCAATACTTTTGGAGTCTTATCAATGATTATTTCTACTCCTTTCTTCCTAAGGTCTTCGAGGAGCTTCTTTGCCTCTGGTGTTAGTGGTAGGGCACCGTATTGCCCGTTCCCGATGACGAGGTATTCTATGTTGGCTGTTTTCTCCAAATAGTATTCTAGTTCTTCTCTAGAGAGAGGTGTATGACCGTATTCGCTCCTATACTTTTTCGATAGATCCTTCCTACGCTTCTCTAAGAGTCCATTAGGATATAATACTATATCATGTTCATACCTCCTACCATTAACTACGATGTAGCCGAAACCAGTCTCCTCTAGCAAACCCCAATCCCCCCACGATATGTTTCCAAGTATTATCTGTACCTTAAAGTATAAACTATTTGTACTAGCTACTCTACGCTTATTCTTGGTGGATGAGGAGCCCGGATTTCAGCTGATAGTACATGAGGACGAGTTGCTCCCCTGACACCTTTTTCTCAGTTAATCTTTTTACTATATGTCTATTGTATATAAGGTTAGGCGGCTCGTTAAAGGGTGTAGTTGTCGGTGAGGTTGCCTAGGTTAAACTTACTGCTCCTCCCAGTCTTCGTGTTGCTAAGTGTTACTATAAGGATTGCTAGTGATGCACTACACTTACCCGGCTATTATACGAGTAGCGGAGCTATTGCAATGACTTTCTTCTTTTCCCCTCTATGGGGTATTCTTTCGGGGCTCGTCTCTGGCTTATTGCTCTCAATCTATTATAATGTTTACCTAATAGCCTTCTGGGTTCCAGCATTTGTTGGAGCTTTAGCTGGGTATGCCTGGAGGAAAACACATCCACTAGTTGGAGGCCTAGTTGCTGGGTTCTCACAGCTAGTCGGCTGGACTCTAATCTACGTCCTAATCGGCGGTGTTCCAGAGAGAATTCTATGGTATTGGAGCCAGCGTGGCGCCCTAGTACTATTATTGGATGGCTTTATATCCACGCTTATTGCGGCTGGAATAGTCTATGTTATCCCCCGAATGATAGCCAAGTATTCCTCAGCTAAGACTTCAGCTATATTATCGGGTATACTTGTTGCAGTATTAGTTGTCTCGGCTATAACAGTCTACAGTAATGAGTGGGGCATTGTAGAAGCCTTTCCCGATCATGAGGGGTATGTAAAGGTCCATACCAAGATGGACTTAGTATGGTTGTGGATGGGTGAAAAGGGAATAAACAACTACTATTACCCTACAACAAGGTTTACTCGTGGAAGCCCAGGATACCAGGTATGGATAGGCCTATACTGGATTCAAGGATACCATGATGTAAGAGATGTCAGCCTAGTTTCACAATTCGCCATCTGGGACCAAGACTTCTGGCTACGCCTACACGGATGCCCCAACCCCTACACATATGTCATAAGGGTTCGAAACATCACAGAAATAGAATACAAGGGCTACAAAGCCTACCTAATGTACGGATCAATGGTGACGAGAAGCGATGTAAAATCCTATGAGGAAATAGTATTGGATGGCTTCTTCATAACCTTCTACGACCAAGCACGCGATAGAACAGCAATAATATATGCAGCAGCAACACACGAGAACTTCAAACAAATGAAAGAAGAATTATGGAAAATAGTTAACTCATGGAACATAGGATGATGTAGAAGCATGTAACGGAATACCCTTATCCCTATAAACCCTACATGCTTTATAACTGTCGGGGGGAGATAGTAGCTATCGGGGGGAGACAGTAAATTGTATTTCGATGTGGCCCCAAAGGAGCGGAAAGAAGACTTCTATAATCGCGAAAAAGAGCTAGGCGGCTTCCTAGAAGCAATCGACTTGAGAGAACCACTAATAATAGTATATGGTATTAGAAGAATAGGTAAATCAAGTCTCGTTAGAGTAGCGTTAAACGAGCTACAACAGCCTTTCATCCTAATAGATGTGCGAGAAATATATTTTAGAGCAAACACTATAACAGATCAATACCTCGTTGAAAGTATTGTCAATAACTTCGTAAAACACATGAAATGGTATGAGAGAATAGGCTTCAATATAAAGGAGGCCTTGAAAAGAATTAAGAAAATACGAGTAAGAGATTATGAAATAGAAATAGAACCCTCATCAAGAATACCATTAACACTATTACTATCAGAGATAAACTCTTGGTGCGAGAAACATGGACTTCACTTTATACTAGTGTTAGATGAAGCCCAGTATCTAAGATACTCTAACACTAGATATGATGGTATAATATCATGGGCTATAGATAATCTCGAACACATAACTATAGTCCTTACTGGAAGTGAGGTAGGAGTTCTAAGAGATTTTCTAAGAATAGAGGATCCAAAAGCTCCACTATTCGGAAGATATCGTAGAGAAATATACTTAGATAGATTCAATTCAATACAAAGCCAAGAATTCCTCAAAAGAGGTTTCAAACAACTAGGCTTAGAAATAAGTGAAGAAGAAATAAGCGACACCATAAACTTGCTAGACGGAATAGTTGGATGGCTAACCTACTATGGATACTATCGTGGAATAAGGAGAATGCGCCACAAAGAGGCATTAAACAAGGTATTCCAGGAGGGATCAAAATTCATTTTAGAGGAACTAGAACGAATAATAGCTCCCTCCAAGAGAAGATACCTTGCAATACTAAAAGCAATAGCACTAGGGTTAACAAGGTGGAGCGAAATAAAAGCCTACGTAACAGCTAAAACAGGATACATAAACGATAAAAGATTTACAGAACTCCTCAAGAAACTCGTAAAATACGGCTACATAGCAAAAATAAACAACGAATACCATATAATAGACCCAGTAGTAAGAGAAACATGTAGGAAAGCAAAGATATAGTTAATCCTTCTAAGGTGATGAGAGGGCAAGGTCAAATGACCCTCCGGGAAAGAGGGGATGAATTATGTCGCCCTCTCTGAACCCCTCCCTCTTTAATCCCCCTTAACCTCAAGCCTCTTACGCAGAAGAGCTAAAAGCAACTCCTCTAAACCACTCTCCCGCTTAGACTCCTCAACCCTCCTACCACCAGGGAGCCTAACAATTCCCTTAGCGGGTCTTCCCTCATAAGCAGCCTTTAAGCGCTCAATAAACTCCTCATAACTAGGAGGACAACCACGAATAACAGCACCATTCTCCAATTCAGCTACTGGCGTAACAACCTTACCAACAAGCTCCTCCACACGAGCAGCAATCTTTGGATCCTCAACCGGGTAAGCCTCAACAAACAAGTTATCAGTATCAATAGCATACAAGAAAAACCTCCTACAAGCCGGACAACCAGGAGAATAATACACCTTCACTCTAACCATGTAGGGAAGCCTACTACGCTTACTACAATTATTAATAGAAGCATACAATAACACCTCAAGAGGAGGCAAACCATAAAACACAATATTACAGACCCTCTTACCCTCTCCTCTAGCCATAGGATTATCTCCCTTCTACGACCTATAATTCTGTATGAAAATTAGGCTATATAATAATATTAAAT
>JALWGO010000218.1 GCA_027038805.1 Thermoprotei archaeon | reverse complement strand
GCTTTTCGTTTCCATTTATGATATGCGTTACCAGCCTTCAATAACGGCTTCTCGACTCTTCCCGCACCAGCTGGTATTCCTATTGTTGCTCTACACTTATTATCTATCATTTTAGTTTTACCACTAGGGAGCTGCACTATTGTCTTGTTACCGCTTCTACCTATAATTATACCGTAGGATCCAGCTTGTCGCGCAATCTTGCCTCCATCACCTGGTCGTAACTCTATATTGTAGATTTGTGTTCCCTCTGGTATATTGCCGAGGGGTAAAATATTACCGTTGGCTATAGGTGCTTGAGGTCCAATATATATGATCTGCCCCTTATAAGCGCCCTCTGCTGCTGGTATATAGAAGTCAACGCCGTTTTCGAGAACTATATGGGCTAACGGGACATAACGACCCGGGTCATGTATAAGATCTACTATTCGGCCCTTCAATGTTGCATCAAATGGTAATACGGGGTATCTTGCTGGAGCTACATGTATGTGTTTAGGGCTTCTAAATGTTGAAGTCCCTCGTCCACGTCTCTGTACTATTATTCGCTTCCCCATCTTTACCCCCAAGTATGCTATTGTCGTCGTAGCTAGTAGATACATGGAAGGTTAAAAGGTTTAATGATACTTTACTTATTATATTGGTTATATCAACATCATTTTGTAAATTGATGTGTATACATCAATTTTATATTACTTTATGCTTCTTAATGTAAACATGAAAGTGTAAATACATGTTAAAGGAAACCTTTAATCATAGATTAGGTGATACCTTGAATATACAATAAGGTGAGTTAATTACCTTTAACCATAACATTTACTTTTAAAATAACATATCTATATACTTGAATAAAGCAAAGATAGGTGAGAATGTATGAGCAAGCCACCCGTAAAGGTAAAGGACCCAACCACAGGAAAGGAAGTAGAAATAGCACCAGTAAAGGCTTGGGTGCTAGCACCAAAAGGCAGAAAAGGCGTTAAAATAGGCCTCTTCAAGAGCCCAGAGACTGGCAAGTACTTCAGAGCAAAGGTACCCGACGACTACCCGGTAGGCTAACGATCATAGTCAATCCATGTAATATTAATTAAATCTTTTTTCGTTTCCACAAAGTTTTGCCATTGCATATTATTTCGATAATCCTATGAATAGGTATCTGGAGATCACCAACAAATAAGTAACCTGCTTTTATCTCATCTATGTCCTTTACGGCAAGCACTTTCCTATTCTTAGGAGCACCTCTATGCAGTATAACGATGAAACATTTTTCTTTATCAACAGACCACCAGATTCTACTTAAGACTTCGCGTAATTCGCTCTTACGTTGCCTTGTCATGCCTACCTCCTTTTGCGGGTCAGTGGGACTGCCTTCAATTAATCACCACTCATTGCAGGTCAGCTTCTTCATCCCTCTCATTTCTCTTGTTCTTAAGACTTAAATACTTCTCTGACATTAAGCCTTTAAAGGTGCGGATAGTAGGATACATTACCGAGTAAGTCAAGGTGTCAAATGTGGCTTCAAAGGCGGGTGGACTTCAGCCAAAAATTAGCTTAGAGAAACTCTTAAACATGCAACAGGTTCCGTCCGAGTGGAAGAAGTTCAGGTTTAGAGGCAAGACTCTAGAGGACTTGTTATTAATGCCTATGGATGATCTAATAGAGCTTCTCACAGCGAGGGCGCGTCGCAGTATAAAGCGAGGTTTTACGATGCAACAGCGTCGATTGCTAGAGAAAATTAGAAAGGCACGTAAGCTGATGGCTCAGGGTAAAAGGGTTGTAATTAGAACACATGTAAGAGACATGATTATATTACCGGAAATGGTGGGATTAACAATAGCTGTATACAATGGAAAAGAGTTCGTACCAGTAAAAATAACACCTGAAATGATAGGACACTATCTGGGTGAGTTCAGTATAACTTGTAAGAAAGTAGAACACGGAGAACCAGGTCTAAAAGCTACAAGAAGTTCACTATTCGTTGCCCTCAAATAACATACTATTGTCTTACCAGTTACCTACTATACCATGGTATTCAACACATTGTATTAGCTTGTATCGTGATTTGTACAGCGTGATTGACTACATTCTGCCATTATCTTTTCTAGAGCATATAGAAAAACATTATTTTCGCGAGGTAGGCCTATAGTAACTCTAATGTATCCGAGATATTCTTTTCCGAGGACTTTTCCCAGATCCTTTACAAGTACTCCCTCCTTTTGTAATAGTTCAGTTATTTTCGGTATACCAGTATTAACCATTATGAAATTAGTACAAGAACTATATACTTGTAACCCTATTTCCCTAATCTTTTTTATTACACGTTCCCGCTCGCTTCTTATCAAGTCAACAACATCATTCATGTATGATTTATTTTCAAGCAATGCTATGGCTAAACCAAGTGAAATAGTTGATAATCTAAAACGGACAATATTATAATAGAATACCTTCCTTGCTAGAGAAGGGTTAATTATACCAAAAGCTACCCGCCCTCCCGCAAAGCTGAAGGCTTTACTCATGGTACGGAAAACAGCAATATTATCGTACTCTTTGACTAGATCTTTGAGAGTATAGTTACAAAACTCATAATAGGCTTCGTCTATTAGAAAAATATTATCACTATTAATTTCTGCTATCAATGCTATGTCTTTCTTACTAACAATTATTTTTCCTGTTGGGTTATTGGGGTTATCAATATATATTATGTTAGGTTTATCTTTAGAAATAATTAATAATTCTTGCACAAATCTTTCATTTAATGGTATTCTAACTATATCATATCCATAATGTTTAACTTGCTCCATGAACAAGAAGTATGAAGGATAAGGAACTATTATCTTCTTATTATTTTCAATTATGAGTATATCTTCAAAAAACAAATCCATACCTGGCTGAATCCACACGTACTCCTTGTCTACCCCCGCGTATTTGGCATATAGTTCTCTCAAGTACTCATATAATTCGCTCCTTTGATAACGATTAATATCCTTAACTATATCTTTATAATAATCAAGTAACAAGTCGTCTGGAGGCGGTATTGGAGACTCATTTTGATCTAATTTCGCGAGAATCTTATTCATGGTTATCTAATAATAAAATTATGTAGGAAAAGTTATAGGTTTACTGTTGTTTTGTTGTGAGTACTCTCACTGCATATGTTATGGCTATTCCCACAAATAATCCTACTACCAAGTATACTATTTTTTCAGCTAGTGGAGCTGAAGCTGTTACTGTCTGGGTCTCAGTAGTTGTTCTGAACAATGTTGTCGTCTCCGTGGTTGTCTGGGTTTCTGTTGTTGTAGTTGTTTGTGTTTGGGTTACTGTTTTTGTCTGAGTTGTTGTTTCCGTTTGCGTCTCCGTTACCGTTGCTGTCTGTGTTTCTGTTACTGTTTGCGTTTCTGTTTCAGTAACGGTAACGTTTCGGGTCACCGTTGTGGTATCTGTCACTGTTTTCGTTTTAACTAATGTTTCTGTTATAGTCTGTGTTTCTGTTACTGTTGTTGTTTCGGTTAAAGTTACTGTTGTAGCTGTGGTTGTATTAGTTGTTGTATTAGTAGATGTCGTGGTATTGGTTTCAGCGCCAGGTATTATGTATATAAAGCTTGTTGTTGTTTCTCCAACTAGCTCGCCCTTAGAGTAAGCTTTACCAGCAATCCATACTGTATATGTACCTGGATTAACAAGGCTAAGTGCTGGTAAAGTTATTGTAAAGTTTCCTGTGTCTCCAATCGATAATTGCTCAAGATCAAGAGTCTTGTTTGTAAGGTAGACCATCATTACTAATATGGAGTCTGCTGGACCATAACCACTAACGATCACTCTATCGCCAGCTGTATATGTTGGTTTATCTGTAGTTATGAATAATTGTTGTGCTATAGCATAGATTATCATAGACGATAATATTAGTATCGATAGTATGATAGCCGCTACGTGCTCCCTTCCCTTCATGTTCTTACCCCTCTTACACTGGGCTTTGTTGTTTTGGGTTAAAAACTATCTCTCCTCAAAAGTAACTTAATTAATACAATGCACTAATGTAGCAGACGCCATGCCCTATATAGTGTACGAACAGCTCTCTCGGGCTTTGTTATGATGAAAGTTGGAATACTATTTTTTGCTAGTCTAATATAAGCTTTGTAATTGTTATCAGGAGGCATAATTACTACAATGCGCCATCCTTTCCTATAGAGCATTAATATGTATTCTACTGGATCCGCATCTCCAACAGTCTGTTTTAGGTCACTTAAAATAATTAATCTTTTAACCTTACTATCTTTAGCTGCAATACGGAGAGCCTGTGTTATATTAGTTAGTCCCTTAAACTCTGAGCCTAAGAGTATGTCTAAGAGTTCACTAGTATGTCTCTTTTCTATCACGTACGTTTTATCGCTAAATAGTACTATTCTATAGACATACTTAGAGAAAGCAGAGGCTGTTAAAAGAGCCCATACAGAATACTTTCTCATGCTTCCGCTTATATCTACGGCTAATTGAGTTATCCTAACTCTTTTAGGAATATTGTATACTAATGGATTACTCTGAAATCTAATGAAATTACTAATAGTTAATCTAACATTCATAGTTCCTCTATGAAACTTTCCTCGATCTTTTCCGCGTACAATTTTAGTTCTAGTTAAACGGGTTTCTTTATACCATAGTCTTAAGGCGATACCTAGTATCCTTCTCTTAATTTCCTTGTTCTCTATATTATTGTATATACTTGACAGTATGTGCAATGAGGAATCAAAACTATTGCTCTTTAAAACATCTTCTAATGCTCTTATATCGCTTGTTTGTCCTATTAGGTTCTTAACAGCATTATAGAGGTTATTAAGAGTTTTTTCGTTGCGCCTAAGATATCTCTTATCTCTTATCCCATATTTTTTCTTAAGATTATCAGCCTTCGATATCAATGATTCAGCGTATTCCAAGTAAGCTTCGCTGCCGAGTTCAACTGCCTTTAATAGTGACCTATAAGCTTCCTTCAAGTATAATATGTACTCCAGTTCTCTTCCAAAGCTTCCTTTGAGACTCCTAACGAAAGATTTCGGTATAAATGGTAGATATTGAAGCGGAATATTCTCCAACATAGACGTTATCTCATCTTTTAACTCGTATCCTTTTTGCTTAATAGCTATAGAAAGTATCTTCTCGGCTTTCTCTGGATCCATAGCTCCTAGGTTGTAAGCTATTTTTCTCAATAATTCTCTACCATATTGTCTCTCTCTTAATAGTATCTCGGCAAGTCTAGGGTTAGATAATACTAGTTGATAGAGCAAATTGTTAGAATACGGTGTCATGTCTTTAATATATGCTAAGCCTCTTTTGTCTATTTTCTCTAGAAGATCAGCTCTCCTCATTAGGGTATCAGCGATTCTTTTTGCGAAATTAAATTGTTGATTTTTGTATGCTTGTATTCCCAGTTCAAGAAGCTTACTTGTTTCTATTTTCTCGAGATTTTTCTCATCGAGATCAATGTACATATATCGTAGCGGATTTTTCCTTATGTAGTTACTACTAGTTTTTTGTAAATCATTTACTGCTATATTATTATAGGCTTCTCTGAGATTCCTATAACCTTCTCTAGCCATATTATTTACAATGTTCTTTGCTTCATTTTTATTTACAACATAGTATCCCTTCTTTGATCTTCTAATAAAACCTAGCTGGCTTAGTAAAGCTATTATCTCCTTTGCTCTTTGCCTTCTTTTCCTATGAATATTGGAAAGAATATTTTCTATACTACGAAATCTTTGATTATATCTTAGCCCTATATAGTTTAAACTACGTTCTACTTGCTTCTGCATTTCTTCAATTATTTTATTGCTATATCTATCTGCTATAGTCTTTCTCCACGCTTGTTCAAAAACTTCATTGAACTCGTCTCTCTTTACAAATACACTTCTTAATATCTCTCTTAATTCGTCTTCACTTATATTCTCATTTCTCAATATGTTATAATTTTTAGTAATAATTATAGCATCTATTATTTCAGAAATACCTATAGGTACACCTTGTTCCCTCATATGCCGGGAAATCTCCAACGCAAGAGTGTTAACATCTATCTTTTCCACAATGGGACACCAAAGACCTCATACACTACTTCGTTAACAACATCCTCATCTTCATCTCTTTTCACTAGTACTATTGGTGCTGTCTCTAAAATATCATCGATATCGACTATACTCTTATTCTTACGTTGAGCTACAAGTTTTGCCAGCTTAATCCACATAACTGTATCAGAGGGTCCAGGCTTATGAGTGCTCCGTACTCTAAGTTTTTCAGCTGTTTCTAATACTTTACCCAAGAGAGAATCTGGGACCTTTACCTCGACATCACTCGTTCTCAACTTTATTATTTCAAGCTCTAGGCTTCTATCAGGATATTCAAATTTTATTCTCACAACTCTTCTAAGAAAAGCATCACTTAGCTCTCCTTGTCCTATGTCTTCGGGATTACTAGTCATTATAACTTGAAATCCTATGCCTCTAGCCTTAAAAATAGTTTTAAGTTCTGGTACTATAATTCTTCGCTTGTCTATGATATCAAGTAGGAGGTTCTGAAATTCTTCACTACTCCGCCTTATTTCATCTATTAGTATGCCTGCATCCAACACTAGAGCTGCTAGAAGGGTGCGGGGAATGTAGCTCTTCTCATTGAATCCGTATTTTAGAGCCATTAGTGGGTGAAAGTCCCCGATGACACGATACTCATCATAGTTTTCGCTACAAGGTAATACAAATGCAGTCTTACCAGCCCATAATGTTAAGATAGCCTCTCCGATCTCTGTTTTCCCAGTACCCGGAGGTCCCTCAAATAACACTGGTCTATTACTTAGAAACGCTGCTATTGTAAGAGTCACTAAATGTTCTGGTACAATTAGCTTAAACTTCTCACGAAGCGCTTTAACCATTCTCTTTGGATCGCGTATAGGTTTACTCTCAGTAATAATACCACTATAGGTTTCATAGATCTTTTTCCTTATCTCATTCTCTAAGTCAACATTATCTTTTGTTTCCTTACTCGTTACTAGTAGTTTTTCCATCATAGCATTATTACCTAGCTACAGCATATTTTCTTCTTCAAATAATGAAGTTTTTTAGGCTAATAAGATATTATGAGATTAAAAGACTACTACAGTTGGGTTAACAAGAAGTGAGAAGTAATAGTGAGCCAGTGGGGATAATTCGCAGTGCTATAATGTTTGGTAGAAGTGAAAAACACTATGATATAGTATTTTACAATGATAGAATAGAGATAATATACCTGGGCGAGTATAAATCAAGTAGAATAAAACAAATGCTAGGCCGCAATGCTGATGCCCTCATATATAGAATCCTAAAAGAGAAAAGACGTAGCACTAAGAGCGATGAAGATACATTAAAAATAAGTGCAAAAGACATAACCAGTATAAAACTTAAACATGTACAGTCCGGTAGGGATGATTCTAAAAGAAACTATGTATTACTTGAAATAAATACTACTAGAGGAAAATACGAGTTCTATATAAATGCAAAGATAATAGGAGTCGTGAAAAGGATAGTAAATAAATTCCATAAAAGGCTAAGAGAGAAATAGTTTTATTTATAATCATCTAGGTCGCACATATACTACGAGGGTACAATTATTCATGACGCTATCGGATAAGAAAACAGAGTACATCTATAAGGGCAAGAAGATAAATCTCCGGCTAGCCCGATTAAAACTACCTGACGGACGAAGTGCTTTCAGAGAAGTAGTTGAGCATAGAGGATCTGTAGCAATAATACCATTGCTAGACGATGGTAGAATAGTATTATTACGTCAGTACAGGCCCGTTATAGGGGAATGGATACTAGAAATACCCGCTGGTACCATCGAGCCAGGAGAGAGACCACATGAATGTGCGCTCCGAGAACTAGAGGAGGAAACAGGGTATAGAGCTGGAAAGATAACAAAACTACTAGAATTCTATGTTTCCCCCGGTTATACTACTGAGAAAATATACTTGTATAAAGCGGAGAATCTCCAAAAAACAAAACCTAGACCAGAACCTTACGAGTTTCTTGAGATCGTTGAGTTAACACTAAGTGAAGCATTAGACAAAATACTAAATGGTGATATAAGAGATGCTAAAACAATCATAGCATTATTATACCTAGCATATTATGAGAGAGAGAAGATTACCTAAACCGAATACCATACTCCATAACGAGTATTCTGGGGACTAACCGCCTACCAACCCTACGCAAATGTACAAAGCCTAGCTGCTGGAGCCACAATAGATCCCGGTACACGTTAGCTGGATCACGCTTCAGTCTCCTAGCTAGATCAGTGACACTGTTGATTTCATTCTCACTAGAATACAATAGGTCGAGTAACTCTATGATCTTTTTGGAGAATAATCTGCCATGGATCTCAGGATCAAAGGCTTCCTCTATTTCTTCGACATATTCTATTTCACCTTCTTCCTCTCCCAGCCTTATCAATTCACTATATAGTTCAAGTAGTGGATAAAGTTCTTCAGCACCATCAGATACCATGCTCAGTACTTCATTATATTTTTCTATTATTTGTTCTTTATTCAAACTCTTGAGCACATATAAAATACTGGTCAAGGCGTTCAACTCTTGTAGTGAGAGTACAAAAACACTCTAAAATATCCGATGCATAATATAGTCTACGGTAAAATAAAACAGGTGAATCTTATGGTTCCACCCTTAAAACGCATAGACAAATACACATGGACTATTGAGAAAGGATACAAGAAATGTATGCGTGTACCCGTAATAGTGTTCGCAGACGAACTCTTGTTAAAGAAAATGCAAGAAGACCTAACATTAGAACAAGCATCAAATGTTGCGTGTCTACATGGTATACAGGTAGCAGCATACGTGATGCCAGACGGGCACCAGGGTTACGGATTCCCTATAGGCGGAGTGGCTGGTATGAGTGTTGAAGAAAACGGTGTTATATCGCCTGGCGGAGTCGGATACGATATCAACTGTGGAGTCCGTTTACTACGAACAAATCTCACATATGACGATGTTAGACCCAAACTCAAAGAACTCGTTGATACAATATTTAGGAACGTACCTAGCGGTGTAGGAAGTAGAGGAAAGGTAAGATTATCTATAGACGAGTTA
>JALWGO010000217.1 GCA_027038805.1 Thermoprotei archaeon | reverse complement strand
GCTTGCAGTAAACATTGCCTGCAATGATATCGCTGTTCGAGGTGCTAGGCCTCTATGGGTTTCCACAACTATCCTTCTACCAGAGGGATTCAATGAGAAACTCTTAGATACTATTACACGTGATATGAATAGTGCTGCTAGAGAACTAGGCGTTATGATTGTTGGCGGACACACTGAGGAGACCCCAAGACTTGATAGGCCAATAGTTAATGTTACAGCCATGGGTCTTGCATCTAAGAAGACCCTCGTACTCACTAGTGGTGCGAGGATAGGAGACCTAGTAGTTATGACTAAGACGGCTGGATTAGAGGGCACGGGTATTATTGCGAGAGACTTTGAGGGAAGACTTGTTGAGAAAGGCGTGAGTAAGGAGATCATAGCCCGTGCAAAAGAGTTTACATGGAAGGTTAGCGTTGTACGTGAGGCATTATTGCTTGCATGGCTTGGTGCAACAAGTATGCATGATCCTACGGAGGGTGGACTAATAGGCGGACTTGTTGAGATGAGTATTGCTAGTGGGAAGAAGTTTATAGTCTATGAGGAGAAGATACCAGTTGCCGAGGAGACAAGGATCATCACTAACGCCTTGGGCATAGACCCCTTAAAACTGATTAGCAGCGGTGTTCTCCTCGCAACTATTCCACGTGAGAAAGCTGGCTATGTATTAGAACATGCTAGTATACTAGGATTTACTGCTAGTATTATTGGCGAGGTCGTAGAGGGTTCAGGCGTAGAACTTGTTAGAAAAGATGGAAGACGTGAATACTATGAAGGCTTCGTTATCGACGAGATAACTAGGTTATGGCGGTTTTAGCTGATAGCTTTGCCTTAAAGCGTTTGGCTATTATATCATCTATGTTACGTGTTTTCCATTTAACATATAGTAGGAAGGTCTTCAATAGGGCTCTTGCAATAAGGTATTGTGGACCCTTCATGTAGAACTCGTTCATTATGTTATAAGCCCATCTGAGCGAGTGCTCTAATGTCTTCCTCATCACCATTATATGTGCTTCAGTTACGTTTACGTCCTTGAACCAGTCCTTATTCTTCAAGAACCCCATTGGGACGAAGAACATTGGGACTATTAGGCTCCGATAATCCTTTAACCTATCTAGTAATTCGAGTGTAGCTATTACGTCTTCCTCCTTCTCTTCAGGTAGGCCTAGTATTAGGGTTGCTGCGGGCACTATGCGGTTCTCATGCATTATCTTAAATGCCTCCTCTACTACTTCGGGCCACTTCTCGGCGGGGAAGGGGGCTGCTTTAGCTGGCATTATGATCTTGGCTAATCTTACTGAACCTGTCTCTATTCCTACTTCTACTCCTAGATAGTTTTGATCCGTCTTACTGTATATGTAGTCTGTTAGCCTTGAGACCAGCTTGTGTTTTTGCTCAGCATATACTATTGCCGCTAGGCTAGCATGACTCCAAGCCAGTCCCCTATAATGTCTCAGCGCTATTTCGTGGAGCTTCAATAAGGGTTCTGGTCTAGGCTTTACACCGTCTGCACCATAAAGTAAGACGTCTTCTGAGTGCAGTATACCAGCCTTCACTCCGTGGGCTACGTTAACCTTTATCTCACTCTCAATTATATCATAGGGTATAAAGCGTAGGGGTCTCAACGTTACGCTACAGAACTTACAACCACGTGGACAACCACGCATTATCTCTACTAGCCCGTTAACACTAGCACCTTTGATGACTGATATCTCCCCTATGCTCGGACTCTCCCGTGGACCAGCATAGACGTATCGTGGCAGTGGTTCATCATTTAACGCCCTCTCAACTAGTTCAACAACAACTCTCTCACCTTCGCCATCAACAACCGTGTCAATACCCCACTTAGCCCAATAATCCTCATTCCAGAGCCACTGCCATGCAGCAGGGCCACCAGCAATTATCTTCACACCCCTTGCCTTAGCCTCTCTTATCTCGGGTCTCTCCATAAACGATATGAAGGACTTACGGTTAACAGGCTCCTTCTTTGTAACAAGCCACCACTCAGAACTCGGAGGCCCTAAAGCAAAGTAGTCATGGTGGCTCAGCATCAATACTTTAGCGTGTTTTAAGTGCAAGTGAAGATAATCTGGATCTATTATCGCCGCCTTAAACCCCTCATCTATTAGCTTTGCCTCAATCTTCCTCATACCATAGGGTGCTTCAACTGGTCTACCAATCTTATCGGTTTTCATTTTCGGGCAAGCTATCCACTTCCATATTTTCTCGGGTAATCCTATTGCTGGGCCAGTCGCCATAAATCCTATGAATTCTTTGCCGTGATGATTGCTCATCATGCACCGGTCTACCGTCAACACTATATCATAGTGTTCCATCATCCCACCTATATAGAACTTATTAGTCCATGCTCTACTTCTTATCATACACAGATTATCATACAAATATTTACAACTTACGCTAAACACATTACATGTAATACTTATAAATAGATTAAAACGTAAGAGACCCCACAGTCTTCTCAACAATTAAGTAGAGCTGTGAAATATTTTCTTCAAGCCTCTTCTCATAGAAACCTATACGGTGCTCTGGGTAAACCGTATCCGATACTAGCTGTATGCTTGAGAACCCGATACTATAGTATTTTGCCACCGCTAATAGGCTGCAGACCTCCATTTCAACTCCAAGCACACTCCATTTCTCATGATACTCTCTAAGCTTCCACCGATGCTCACGGAAGGGTGCTGGAAGACTCCATATCCTACCCCGATGATAACGTAACCCCATATCCTCTAGTGTTCTTGAAAGTATATCAACGTGTGTTTTATCTACATCTAAGCCTATACCATGTGGAATATAGTGTTGGCTTAATCCGTCCTCACATACTCCTCCTGTAACTATTATGAAGTCTCCTATATCTACATTAGAGCCTACTCCACCACAATA
>JALWGO010000216.1 GCA_027038805.1 Thermoprotei archaeon | reverse complement strand
ATACCTTGCGGCAAAGAAAAGATAATCCTTTTTTAAACCACTAAGTCTCTTCCCCACGATTGTGGGATAAAAATTTATCCAGCAAATCTTATTAGGTATACCAAAGACCAGGAGAAGATGGGAGATTAAAAATGGTCTTCTCTCCTACTAAAGCATTATCTAAAACAGCCACCATAACAGCTATAGTAATCATCATAATAGTTATCGTTGCCGCCGCATATTTTGCCATGCAAAAACCCGCTCCAACTACAACTACTGCCACGCCCACTACCTCTACACCAACAACTACGTCATCTCCAACTAAAACTACAACGACCTCTACACCAACCACGACAACCACGACACCCTCAACGACTACCACGAAGACCACGCCGACGACAACAACGAAGACTACTACAACTACGACGTCAACGACAACTTCTCCAACCACAACTACAACTCAGACAACAACTACTACCCCCACTACTACAACTACAACACCAGTAGGCCCCACCCTAAAGTTCGGAAATGTTGTAGTACAAGTAACACCTGAGATCAAAGAGTTTGCTGAGAAGGCCAAGAATGGCGAAGTACATGTAACAGTTGAAATATGGGTAAGCGTGATGCCTTTTGAAGAAACTATTCTGAAGAACGTAACGGAAATGTTCATGAAGGAATACCCCGGTATAACCATAAAGCTCGTTAACACCCCACAAATGAAGGAGAAGTTCAAGGCGGCAGTAATAGTTGGTAAGGGACCAGACCTATTGACATGGGCTCACGACTGGACTGGCGAGTTCGTTGAAGCTGGCCTAATAGTCCCCTTCGACGAATACTTAACAGATAGTATAAAGAGTATCTACTTGCCCGCGGCTCTCTCAGCAGCAGAATACAAGGGCCATATATGGGGTCTACCCTGGGCATCTGAAACCGTAGCACTCGTATGTAACACGGAAATGGTCAGCGAGCCCCCTAAGACCTTTGATGAACTAAAGAGTATAATGGAGAAATACTATAATCCAGATCAAGGCAAATACGGTATAAGCCACCAAGTAGACCCATACTTTGTCTCAGCATGGATTCACGCTTTCGGAGGCTTCTACTACAACGATACTACTGGCCAAGTAGGAGTAGGGTCTCCCGGCACTATTGAGGGCTTCAAGTTCTTCCTAAATAATATTGCACCATACATGTACCGCGACGACGTAGGCCATGAAACCCAGCTGAAACTATTTATCGAGAAAGACACGCCATGCATTGTAACAGGTCCATGGGATATACCCAAGATAAAGGAAGCGGGTATAAAGTTCTTTGTAACACCACTACCAAAAATAGACAACCAACATATACCGAAGCCTTATTCGGGGATAAAGTTATGGTGGATGAGTAAGCTTGCAAAGGAGAGAGGAACTGATAAAGCGGCGGTATTGTTTGTACTATGGTTTACATTAAACGATGAAGTAGCGAAATACCTTGCAAAGACTGCTGGCTTTGTTCCAGTAAATAAGGTTGCACTAGAATCGCCAGAGGTAAAGAGCATACCCGAAGTCTATGGATACGCTAAGGCTGTAGCAAACAGTATACCTATGCCCAAGAGTCCTGCAATGGCTAAAGTATGGGGACCAGTTGCAGATGCAATAAATGCTGTATGGAATGGTCAAGCAACAGTAGAGGAGGCTTTCAAGCTAGCACAGCAACAGATAGAAGAGAAGCTTAAGGGCTAAGTATTCTCCAATAAGGAGTTCAAGGGTGACCTAAACCCTTGTCCAAGAAATCCAAGCAAATAATTTTTCCAGTAAAAGTAGCCTTAATACTCATATTTCCAAGTATATTCCTTTTCTTATTCTTTAATTTATGGCCTATAGCGTATTCTATTAGCTTGGCTTTTACTAATGCTAATAATATAAACATCTTTAACCCGAAGGCTGAGAATCCTCTACGGTTTATCGGATTAGAAAACTTCTACAAGCTTTTTCACGACGTAGGTTTCTACTATTCTCTATACAAGACTCTCCTCTTCGTCGCAACGAGTGTTCCATTAAAACTGGCTGTTGGAGTAATGCTTGCGTTTCTCTTCACGTCCCCCTTAATAGCTGGTAGGAGGATCATGCGTGGATTATTATTGGCGCCTTGGGCTCTCCCAGTGATAATGAGTATAATGGTTTGGCGAGGCTTATTTGATCCTAGTAGTGGTCCAATGGCTGGTTTGTTCGCAGTTCTTACTGGCAGGGATTTCAGCATATACAGGCATGAGTGGGACGCCTATATAGCCTACAATATTGTTGAAATGTGGCTAGCCTATCCGTTCATAATGACCGTCACGTTAGGCGCGATCACGGGTGTTCCAAGGGAGATCATAGAGGCTTCTCTTATAGATGGTGCTGGATGGTGGTCTAGGTTTAGACACATCATACTACCACAGATATCTAGGCCTCTATGGTTTGCAACAATCCTAACTTCTGGTGCTTCTCTGCAGGCTTTTCTCGTGCCAATGCTCATGAATGATGGCGGCCCGGTTAAAATAGTATCAACTTTTGTTGGCAAAGCTTTTGTTAGAGTAAACGACATGTTAATGTTGTTTGGCTATCATAGAGCGTTTATGGATGGCGAGTATGGTTATGCCGCGGCCTTCTACCTCATAGTTGTATTGATCCTCGCAGTCTACATGTATGTGTGGTTCCGTATAAGTGGAATGTATAAAGGGGTAGGTGAGTAGCTCTTGGCGTCAGCATTTAATATAACCTTAAAAATAGGGTTAACAGCAGTTGCATTAGTAGTAACCCTTGCTCTCTTAACACCAGTATTCTTCGTCATATTAACTTCTCTAAGCCCCGTAGGCATAATCACTTATAGTCCTTCAATGCTAGCTAATCTAACATTAGAAAACTATATAGAAGTAATAAAGAGTTCAGAGTTCCAGACC